>JBAXNR010000080.1:0-20192 GCA_037133675.1 Methylococcales bacterium | reverse complement strand
AGTTACCATCCGTGGCACTGGATTCTGGCATCCCTGCCAGAATGACGGGTTTGAAGATTGTTGCATCTAATAACGTAGTTTGCTTGAAATTATGAATAATTTCACAGTCTCTAAAGCTATTGGACTCCATCATCAATGTTAAAAGAAATATGCTCACCCTGCTCCATAAAAAAAGCCACAGTCAAAAACTGTGGCTTTTTAAGCAACCGAAAGAAGTGTCTTACAATCCAGAATTACTTAATTTTGGCTTCTTTATAAATAACGTGCTTACGAACAACGGGATCAAATTTTTTGATTTCCATTTTAGTAGGCATAGTTTTTTTGTTTTTAGTGGTGGTATAAAAATGACCTGTGCCTTCGGTAGAGATCAATTTAATTTTATCGCGCATGGTATTATCCCCTTAGACCTTTTGACCGCTTTTACGCAAATCCGCTAATACAGCGTCTATGCCGTTTTTATCAATAATGCGCATTGCTTTGGTTGAAACGCGCAGACGAACCCAACGATTTTCGCTTTCCACCCAAAAACGGTGGTGTTGCAGATTAGGAAGGAAACGTCTTTTAGTTCTGTTGTTTGCGTGTGATACGTTATTACCTGTAACAGGACGTTTGCCTGTTATTTCACATACTCTGGACATAATTAACCTCTTTTAGTGTGCCTAGATTTATAAAGTTAGCCGAGCTTTATACCAAAAAATAATGCTAAAGTAAATGTTTCAACGCATTTTTCAAATGAAGTTACTGATGGATAAGCACACAACGATTTATAAAAAACAGTAATCTTATGTACGCAAGACTGTCAAATTTTGACAATTCCATTAAAATGGTACGCACACAAAATACGTTGCCAATTTACCGCTCATCACATCGGAACCCTAATGCCTATTAAACTCGGTATGGTTATGGACTCTATAGCCCATATCAATATAAAAAAAGACACCAGTTTTGCTATGTTACTGGAAGCCCAAGCACGCGGCTGGGAATTGCATTACATGGAGTTAAATGACTTATTTTTAAGAAATGGCATTGCTTATGCCCGCACGCGCACGTTAAAAGTTCAGCGTGATGCTAAGCAGTGGTATCAGTTCATTGATGAGCAGGATATTCCGCTGCACGCATTGCAAGTCATTATGATGCGTAAAGACCCGCCGTTTAATCAAGAGTTTATTTACGCGACATATTTATTGGAACGCGCCGAAAGTATGGGTGCTTATGTGGTCAATAAACCGCAGTCGTTGCGTGATGCCAATGAAAAATTATTTACTGCATGGTTTCCGCAATGTTGCGCTGAAACCTTAGTTACCAGAGAGCCAAAACGGATTAGAGATTTTTTAACCGAACAAGGGGAAATTATTTTAAAACCGCTGGACGGCATGGGCGGCACCTCTATTTTTCATTTGCGTCAAAATGATCCTAATCTTAGTGTGATTCTGGAAACCATGACTGAATACAATAGTCGTTATGTGATGGCACAAAAATATTTGCCTGCGATTAAAGACGGCGATAAACGTATTCTAGTCATTAATGGCGAACCTGTGCCTTACTGTTTAGCGCGTATTCCCGCGCAAGGCGAAACGCGTGGTAATTTAGCCGCAGGTGGACGCGCAGAAGGTCGTCCCTTAACTGATAGAGACCGTTGGATTGCCAATGAAGTTGGGGCGACATTACGCGACAAAGGACTGGTTTTTGTTGGTTTAGACGTAATAGGCGACACGCTGACAGAAATTAATGTTACTAGCCCGACGTGCGTAGTGGAGTTGGATACGCAATTTGGGCTGAATATTTGTGGTCTACTAATGGATCATATTGAGCAAGCGATAAACTGATGACCGATCAAGTAATCCCTAACTATTCTCCTGCTGTCACATTGCCTGATAATTACGCCTTATGGGTAGCTATCGCCATCGCTGTTGTTGTGCATATTATTATCAGTTTGGAAGTGGAATTGGCTAAGCCAGAGCCAGAAAGTGCTAGTAGAGATATTGATATTACCTTAATCACGACTCCTTCAATAGACGCGCCTGAAAAAGCGCAGTTTGTGGCATCAGAAAATCAGTTAGCGTCAGGTCAGCAGATCAGTAAGCCTGAGCCAGTTAAACACCTAGAAAAGCCAATTGAAAAAGCTAAACCTGCGCCTCAGGTAAAGCCTATTCCTAAAATGCAAGAAAAAATTAAACCGCCACCTTTGGCAAAACCAATTCCAAAAACGCCTGAAAAAATTAAACCTACGCCTCAGGTAAAGCCACCGATTGAAGATGATTTTCAGCCCGTGAGCAAACCTAAAGTAGAGCAGAAAATTATTACTCAAAAGGAATCCGAGCAAAAAATCGATATTCCCAATGAATTAAGCACTAGCAGTCATCCTGAAACACACCATCATTTATCAGCCGCTATTTTACAGCAACAAATTATGGAACAAGCTGCACAAACAGTACAGCGACCAGTCAGTGTGATGCAGGCGACAACCACTAAATCGGTTAACCAAGTCAGTGCTAATAAATCAGTGGTAGCACAATATAAAAGAGATTGGGATACTAAAGTAGAGCGCGTAGGGAATAATAATTACCCCGCAGCGGCAAGCAAAGCAGGTTTTTCGGCGACCTTAACAATGGATGTTGGTATAAAAGTGGATGGTAGTATTGACAGTATGCGCATTACTCATTCTTCTGGAATTCCAGAACTTGATGAACAGGCAAAAAATATCGTCCGTATGAGCGCACCTTTTCCTCCATTACCTGCAAAATTGCGTAGCGAACTTGATATACTGCTTATAACTCGTGTCTGGAAATTTTCAGACGAATCTGGGCTAATCACCCAATAAAATTACACCTACCTTTTGATACCAAGACACATGACCGAAGTCACCTATCTTAATAACCAATTTATTATCGCCATGCCTAATTTGGATGACCCGACTTTTTTTCATACCGTCACCTATTTATGCCAGCATAGCGACGGCGGTGCATTGGGTATTGTTATCAATCGCTCGGCCAATATGAAACTAGGCGATATTTTTAAACAAATGAAAATCCGTGTTACCTCAAAAACTGCCGCGCAATCCATCGTGTTTGCAGGCGGTCCTGTGCAGCAAGAGCGAGGTTTTGTATTACATCCAACAGGAGGGGAATGGGATATGAGTATTGAAGTGTCTGATACTATTTCTCTGACCACTTCGCGTGATGTCATTGAAGCGATAGCATTAGATAAAGGACCAGAATCCTATTTAGTTGCCTTAGGTTATGCAGGCTGGAGTGAAGGACAGTTAGAACAAGAAATATTAGCAAATTCGTGGCTAACCAGCCCTTTTGGCGAACAAATTTTATTTAACACCCCGATAGACCTACGCTGGCGTGCTGCTGCTGACCAAATGGGCATTAATATTAATACACTGACCATACCTGCTGGTCATGCGTAAACCTGACCCGCTATTAAGCAAAACCACCAGCACCACCTATTTAGGTTTTGATTTTGGTACAAAAAAAATAGGCATTGCAGTCGGGCAAACTACCACGGCTACCGCCAGTCCTTTACAAACTATACGTTCCATTCAGCAAAATCCCAACTGGGAAATTATCGGGCAACTGATTCGAGAATGGCAACCTGTCGGTTTAGTGGTCGGCATTTCAAGACAGCAAGACGGCACTGACAACCCTGTTACCCCGCGTATGTTAAAATTTTGTCGGCAATTAGAAGGGCGATTCCAATTACCTGTTTTTCAACAAGACGAAACCCTATCCACTTTTGAGGCAAAGCAATTATTGTTTGATGAAGTCCATGTGGGGGCAACCAAACTCTGGGCAGTACAAGATCAACTTGCTGCCCAACTTATTTTACAAACGTGGTTAAATCACCATAGCAACGGAGGCGCGAGTGTTAGCATTAGCTGAATTACTGAACAATCTGGAAACAGAACTAAAACACACCATTATTGACAGACAACTTATCAATCCATTAATGATTGGTATCCGCACGGGTGGGGTATGGATAGCTGAAATCATGCACGCCCGTTTAGCGATTCCTGAACCCTTAGGCTTATTGGACATTTCATTTTATCGAGATGATTTTTCTCAAATAGGCGTACACCCCAATGTTAAACCCAGCCACTTACCTCATAACATCGAAGGGCGCGATATTATTCTAATTGACGATGTGTTTTACACAGGCAGAACCATCCGCGCCGCCCTCAATGAAATTTTTGATTATGGCAGACCACGCCAAGTGGTATTGGCTGCACTGATTGAACGTAACGGCAAACAAATTCCTATCGCACCTGATTGTGTAGGTACACGCCTTGTTTTGAATGCAGGACAACGTATAAAACTAACAGGGCCTCAGCCACTTGCGATTGTTATTGAACATAAACCCATATAGGAGTGCAAGCTCTGCTTGCAAGTCATGAAATCCACAATAACAAGGAAACGACATGGCATCTTCAGGTATTCGTGATAACCACACTTACGGTAAAGTAGGCGAATTTCTAAGCGAAAAAATTAAGCCTGAAAGCAAGTTAAGCATTGTTTCTGCGTATTTCAGTATTTATGGTTTTGACTCATTACGCAAAGAATTATTAGATATTAATCAATGTCGTTTTCTATTTGGTGAACCGAGTTTTATTGAACAAATTGATCCCGCTAAAACCGAAACCAAAGCCTTTAATATAACCGAAGACGGCTTAGGTTTAAAAAATCGCTTAGAACAAAAAGCCATAGCCAAAGCCTGTGCTGATTGGATAACAGAAAAAGTTGAAATTCGCTCACTCATAAAAACCAATTTATTGCATGGCAAACTCTACCATATTGATAATCATGGTGTAGAAGCCGCGCTTGTTGGTAGCTCTAATTTTACCAAGCAAGGGCTAGGTTTTGGCAATCCAAACATTGAACTCAATTTAATCGTTGATAGCGATAGAGACCGCGAGGATTTAAAAGCATGGTTTGATAATCTATGGAATGATAAAACGCTAGTTAAAGATGTTAAAAAAGAAGTTTTAAATTACTTAGCTCAAATCTATGCCAATCACAGCCCGCACTTTATTTATTACAAAACCCTGTTTCATCTTTTCGATACCTACTTACAAACGCAGCAAGAAACGCTGGATTTTTTACAAAATAGCTCTTTCAAAGATTCTTTAATCTGGCAAAAATTATTTGAATTTCAAAAAACAGGCGTTATTAGCATCATTGCTAAAATCCAACGTCATAACGGTTGTATTTTGGCGGACAGTGTTGGTTTAGGAAAAACCTTTGAAGCACTGGCAGTTATTAAATATTTTGAAATGAAAAATTATAATGTCTTGGTGTTATGTCCTAAAAAACTAGAAGCAAACTGGACACAATATCCTAGCCATTATCATAATAGTTTAAATCCATTTGTGACAGACCGTTTTCGTTATACCGTTTTATGTCATACCGATTTATCCCGCGAAAATGGGCAAGCGACAGGGGGTATTAATTTAGCCACTTTTAACTGGAATAACTTTGATTTAGTCGTCATTGATGAATCGCATAATTTTCGCAACGACAGCAAAGGTAAAAAAGGCAAAACTCGCTATCAACGTTTATTAGAAGATATTATTAAAAGTGGTGGACAAACCAAAGTTTTATTATTATCTGCTACTCCAGTGAATAATGATTTAATGGATTTATATAATCAAATTCGTTTTATCAGTGCTGATAATAATTCGGCATTTACTGAATTAGGTATTGAAAACTTAAAGAAAACCTTTAAAAACTCACAAAAAAACTTTCTGGAATGGACTAAGCAAGATAATAAACATCATGTCCCTGACTTACTTAATAAATTAGGCGCGGATTTTTTTAAATTATTAGATGAATTAAGTATTGCCCGCTCTCGCAAACACATTAAAAAATATTATCCTGAGGTAGTCAAAGAATTAGGTGGATTTCCAAAACGAGCAAAACCCCTAGCGATTTATCCACCGACTGATTTACTGAATCATTTTTTAAGTTTTGAACAACTGAATGAAGAAATTCATAAATACAAACTAGCGTTATTTAATCCCAGTAAATACTTATTAGCCGAATATCACGGCTTACCCGTTTATCAAAGTAAAATAAAAAACTTTAGCCAAGAAGACCGTGAATATTATTTAATTAGCATGATGAAAGTAAACTTTCTAAAACGTATGGAAAGCTCTATTTATTCTTTCGCGCTAACAATGGAACGCACGGTTACTAAAATAGATGATTTAATTAATAAGATTGAAGCGTTCATTGCAGAAAAAGGCAAAACAGAATTTACCCTTGATGCCGCAGATAACGATGATGAAGAATTAAATGATGCTTTTTCAGTGGGCAAAAAAATAATATTTCCATTACAACATTTAGACTGTGAATCATGGCTGGCTGATTTACGGCAAGACAAAGAGCAATTAAGTAAATTGCGTGATGCAGCGACAAAAATCACCCCGCCCTTTGATGGAAAACTCAAAGAACTAAAAGAGTTAATTCATAAAAAAGTTACCAATCCGACTACCAATAAAACAGGTAAGAAAAATCACAAAGTATTAATTTTTACCGCCTTTGCCGATACTGCTGATTATTTATACACTGAATTAGAAAAATATGTATTTAAGCAATTACATTTTAATATTGCTTTAGTCGCAGGTTCACAATGTAAAACCACTTTAGGTAAAGCTGAATACAACGAAATTCTAATTAATTTTTCCCCACTGGCAAAAGATAGAGCAGCTTTTAAACACCTGCCACAACAGCAAGAAATTGACATATTAATCGCCACCGATTGTATATCCGAAGGGCAAAACCTACAGGATTGTGATTTAGTGATTAATTACGATATTCATTGGAATCCAGTGCGCTTAATTCAACGTTTTGGGCGTATTGACAGAATTAACAGCTTAAATAAAACCGTGACCATGATTAACTTTTGGGCAACTAAAGAGCTGGATAATTATTTAGGTTTAGAAAATCGGGTTAAATCACGAATGGCATTAGTCGATATGACTGCCACGGGTAATGATAATTTATTAATTGAAGACTTAGAAACGGATATTAAAGACGACTTACATTACCGCGATCAACAATTAAAACGCATGATGAATGAAGAGATTTTAGACTTGGAAGACGTTAATAACAGCGTGTCATTAGCAGATTTTAGTTTAGAAGATTTTCGCAGTGATCTCAGTGCTTATATTATGCAAAATAGAGATTCACTTGCTAATGCACCACTCGGTTTATATGCCGTTGTGCCAGAAGATAAAGACACGGGAATATTATCAGGGGTTATATTTTGTTTACAGCAAAAAACCGAAGCCGATAGCAATAATAAACAAGTGAATCCATTAAGTCCTTTTTTCTTACTCTATATTCAAACTAATGGACAAGTGATTTATAACTTTGCCCAAGCAAAACAGATTTTAAGTATCTTTAAACAACTGTGCGCAGGTATTGAAACCGCTTATAAAGAACTCTGTGAAGTATTCGACCAACAAACCCAAGATGGGCAGGATATGACGCAATATAACGACTTATTAAAAAAAGCCATTGAACAATTGAGTGCGGCATTTCAAAAAAGAGAAATAGCGCATTTACAAACAGGACGCGGGGCGATGCTATTGGATGCCACGCAACGTATCAATGAGCAAACGGATTTTAATTTAGTAACATGGTTAATTATCACACAGGAGACAAACTCATGACACAAATAGAAACCCAGCAACTCACTCGTGATGATTATTATCGTTTAGAAGAAATAGCAGAACAAAAACACGAGTTTTATCAAGGCGAAATATTTGCTATGTCTGGCGGTACATTTAATCATGCCAGAATTTCGGGTAATGTTTTTTCAACATTATTGGTTAAATTACGCGGTAAATCGTGCCAACCGACTAATAGCGATATGCGCATTGAAACACCAGAGGGGTTAATAACTTATCCAGATGCGGCTGTTTATTGTGGAAAACCAGAATTAACTGAAAATCAATGTAGCTTATTAAATCCAGTTACTATTATTGAAGTATTATCACCCTCAACACGGCGTTATGACAAGATTGATAAATTTACTTTATACCGCTCAATAAGTAGTTTTCAAGATTACCTACTCATTGATTCAGAAAAAATAGCTGTTCAGCATTATCGTAAAAGTGAACCTAATGAATGGATACTGCATGATTATCTAAATATAATGGACAGTATTTATTTAAAAAGTATTCAAGAAACTTTTTTATTAATTGAAATATATGATGGCGTGGCAATGCCCACCTACACGGCTAAAAATCTTAATTCGGAAAATTTATGAAAAAAGTTGCCTCTTTACGCTACGGCGTAATTTTTAAAAAAGCCTTCTGTGATGTGGAAGTTTTTACGGGTTTCGTGCGTGATATTTTAGGGATTCACATTGAAATTGATCATGTTGAAACTAAAAAAGAATTTGAACAACCTGTTGGACGTGTGAAGCCAGAGTTTGATTTATTTGCCGAAGACAAAAAAAATCGCATCATCGTAGATATTCAGCATGAAAAACATACCGATCATTACGACCGCTTTTTGCATTATCACTGCGCGGCAATGCTTGAACAAATCCCAAATTCCAAAGATTACAAACCGCCGCTTGCGGTTTATACGATTGTCGTTTTAACATCAGGAGACAGTCATAAATGTGATGTGTCAGTCATTGATTTCGACCCAAAAAAACTTAACGGTCAGTCGCTCGGTATTATTAAGCACAAAGTTATTTATATTTGCCCCAAATATATTAGCGATAACACGCCGCCGCTTTATCGAGAGTGGTTGCGGGTTATTAACGAAAGTTTGAGTGAGCAAATTGACGAAAATCAATATCAGCTTTCTGAAGTGCAGAAAATCATTCATTACATTGAACAAGACGATGTTTCACCCGAAGAACGAGCGGTCATGATTGAGGAATATCATAGAGAAGAGTATCAAGAGGCGGCGATAAAAAAAATAGGAAAAGCCATGCTTGAAAAAGGCTTAGATATTTCTGGTTTTTGCGAAATTACAGGCTTAACCATTGACGAAATCGAACAAGCAGATTCAGATGACTAACAAAAACACAATTCAGCAAGTCATTAATAATTTTTCACAAGGTGATTTTAAAGACAACGCGCTAGATTTTTTTAAGGTATTGGGTTATTCAAGCAATAAAACCAGTGCGTTAGGTTTAACCGTGTTTTTACCTAACTTAAATCATGAAAAAGCCTTGGTTAATCAATGGCAGTGTTCGCATTTATTATTTCAACTAGCCGATGATGATTTACAGAATAATTTAGATGTATTTAGCTCTTCAAATCAGGCGATTGATAATACTATCATGCAATCGTATATATTCGCGGCGATTGAATTAAACGCATCGGTTTATAGTCGTTCATCTTTAGTTGAAATAACCCGCGCACTAAACAAAGCCTCTTTACAACCCGTGTTATTATTATTTAAACACGGCAATAGTTTAACGTTTTCTATTATTCATCGGCGAATAAATAAAACCGATAATGATAAAGACGTATTAGAAAAAGTTACCCTACTAAAAGATATTCGTATTGAAAACACCCACCGAGCGCATTTAGATATTTTAACCGATTTTTCTTTTGAAAATTTACAGCCACAACCGAAAAACTTTGTTGAATTACATCATGCGTGGCGCAAGATTTTAAATATTAGTCTATTAAATAAAATTTTTTATGAAAAACTTGCGATTATTTTCACACAATTAGTGGGTGGTGAACGAAAAATTAGCAGTAAAACTATCCGTGAAACAGGTGTTTTAAAATTACCGTCTGTTATTGGAGAAACTGTCAAAAAAGAATTTGCCGTGCGTTTAATAGGGCGACTATTATTTTGCTGGTTTCTAAAGAAAAAGCAGCTTGTTCCTAACGAATTATTATCATTATCAGCAGTTAATAATTATCCGCGTAATTACGATTATTATCACAGTGTTTTAGAACCGTTATTTTTTGAAGTATTAAACAAAGAATCAAAAAATAGATTAACAATTTACGCTCAAGATTTATGGCAAACCATTCCTTTTTTAAATGGTGGTTTATTTGAAGCACATATCGATGATTTTTATTCATTTAATGAATTAAACTTTTCTGATTATTTAAATACACTAATTATTCCAGATACTTGGTTTTCAACTTTGTTTGAATTGTTGGAAAACCATCATTTTACGATTGAAGAAAATACGCCTTTGGAAATAGAAATTGCTATTGAACCTGAAATGTTAGGACGGGTATTTGAAAATTTATTAGCTGAAATCAATCCAGAAACAGGTGCAAATGCTCAAAAATCAACGGGTAGTTTTTATACACCGCGTGAAATTGTTGATTATATGGTGGATGAATCCTTAAGGGCTTATTTTAAATCTAAATTTGAGAATTTTAACGCGGTTAATTTACTCGGTGAACACGATTTAGTGAGTTTTTCACGGCAGAATGATTTATTAGAGCGTTTAGATGATTTATTGAGTTTTAATGAAGCGACACCACAGTTTTCAGTGAATGAAAAAGCGGCGTTAATTAATGCTATTAATAATTGCAAAATACTTGACCCTGCTTGTGGTTCTGGGGCTTTTCCAATGGGAATTTTGCAAAAATTAGTTTTAATTTTACGCTATATCGACCCAGATGCACATTTATGGCTAGAACGTATTTTATCCAAAACCCCAGACCCGCAAGTGCGCCAATTAATGCGACAAAAATTATCAGGTGATGTGGATTTATTAGATTACACGCGAAAATTAGGCGTGATTCGTGATTGTATTTATGGTGCAGATATTCAGCCTATTGCTACTGAAATTACTAAATTACGTTGTTTTTTGTCGTTAATTGTCGATGAAAAAATAGACCATTCAAAAGATAATCACGGCATTATTCCCTTGCCTAGTTTAGAATTTAAATTTGTTTGCGCTAATAGTTTAATGTCTTTATTTTCAGAAACTAATACTGATTTATTTGAATGTTCTGATTCTATTATGCGATTGAAAGAGTTACGCGATGAGTATTTAACTTGTCACGAAAAAAATCGTAAAGAAGAAATTAAGCAATCGTTTAAAGTCGCGCAATATGAAATGGCTGATAATATTGCTGGAAAAGATACCGTTAACTTAGCGACTTGGAAACCTTTTGATAATACGCCTTGCTCATGGTTTAATCCTGATTGGATGTTTGGTATTAAAGATGGCTTTGATATTGTTATTGGCAATCCTCCTTATGGTGCATCTTATTCAGCCGAGCATAAAAAGCATTTTCAAGCTAATTATGTTTCAGCAAAAACCATTAAAGGTATTCAAAAAGGTTCGATAGATACTTTTTCACTTTTTATTGAACAAGGATTTAATTGGTTAAAAATAAATGGTAATTTAAATTATATTGTACCAATGGCAATTACGTCTAGTGATGCAATGACTGGATTACACGCACTGTTAGAGAAAAATTGTAAAACAATTAGTGTTTCTTCTTATTCTAATAGACCAAAACAAGTATTTGATAATGCCTGTATCAGAACTTCTATTTTATTATTTACCAAAACAGGTACAAAAAACGAACATCTTTTCACTACGCGCATGATTCGCAGAAGACAAACTGATGAGTTAGGCGAGCTTATCGCAAACTTAGCATTTATCGATTCGCGGTCGGTTAAATTAAAAGGGCGGTATCCAAAAATAAGCACAAAATTGGAATTGGCGATATTACAAAAATTATTTAATAATGGGAAACCGTTAGTTGAATTTTATGATGTTATTGCTGGAAATAAAATTTATTATCGGACTTCTGGAGGCAGGTATTTTAATGTTATTACCAATTATCCAACGGGTTCAACACAAGAAAAAGCGATTCAGGTAAAAAAAGAGTTAACTGATTTTGTTGGTGCAGTTTTAAGTAGTAATTTATTTTATTTTTACCAGCAAGTTTATTCTGACGGTCTTCATATAAAACAATTTGAAATAGATAGCTTTTCTATTCCAGAAGTCACAGAAGAAATTGTTGAAAAAATTGAACGTGCTTATTCGGATTATTTAATCGATATTGAAGCCAATATTATCAATCATCATACCGCTAATTATTCTAATATAAGCGCGTTTAAAGAATACAAAATAAGTAAATCAAAGCATCTTATCGATAAATTAGATGATTTAATTTGTCCGCTCTATGGATTTACTCAAGCAGAAACTGATTTTATAAAAAACTATGAAATTGAATACCGTTTAAGTGCGACAGTCGATGATTAACAGGCTTGCTTAACGGAGTAACACGCTTTTAGCTATTTTCTACTAACCAATAGCTGAAGCTATTGGATTCCTGAAACACCGCCCACTTAGAACGTGTTGAGACCAACAAGTCTACGCGCTCTATGGCTTAACCGATGATGAAATAAACATTATTGAAGGAAACTAAAATGCAAAATACAGTACAGATTCAATGCCCAACTGAATTATTAGTCAGCTTGCAAATTAATAGCGAAACATTTGCTGAAATCATTAAATTGCAAACGGCGATTGCTTTATTTAAACAGGGAAAAATATCATCGGGTATGGCGGCAAAATGGCTGGAAATACCGCGTATTCATTTTTTGATGCAGGCAATGGAACAAGGTGCAGAACTGCTAGAAAATTCACAAGATGATTTTGCCAGAGAAACCGCGTTGTTATGATTATTTTTTCTAACACCACACCAATTATCGCGTTGTCATCTATTGGGCAACTGGATTTAATGCCGCAGTTATTTCATAAAGTTTATATTGTTGATACCGTTGTTAATGAATGCGCAAAAGGGGGCAAAATTATCGTGCCTGATTTAACGCGCTTAGATTGGTTGCATTGTGTAGAAAGTAAAAATTATGCCCATAATCCACTGTTAATTTCATTGGATGATGGTGAAAAAAATACAATTGAAGCGGCGTTAGCACATCAAGCAGATTACACCATTATTGATGAAAAACTAGGACGTAATTTGGCTGAGTTTTTAGGCTTAAATGTTATAGGAACATTGGGAATTCTGCTAAAAGCTAAACAACAAAATAAAATTCCGTCATTTATAGCGTGTGTGCAAGCAATGCAAAAACAAGGGATTCGTTATAATAATCAATTGGTCGAAAGACTTGCTGTACAAATCGGTGAACAGGGGTATTAAACTGGCAAGCAAAGCTTGCACTCCTTTACAAAATTACTAACTTACGACTGGAAAAACAATTATGTATCCAAACATACAGCTCAATTCAGACGGTAAACTTAAGCACTTTCTAAGCATTGAAGGGTTTAATAAATCGCTGTTGACCGAGATTCTCGATACCGCCGCCTCGTTTGTTAATCCAATCAATGGGCAAATTAAAAAAGTGCCATTATTGCGCGGCAAAACCATTGTGAATTTATTTTTTGAAAACAGTACCCGTACTCGTACCACGTTTGAGTTGGCGGCAAAACGCTTGTCAGCAGATGTGCTGAATATGAATATCACCACGTCTTCAACTTCAAAAGGGGAAAGTTTGCTTGATACCATTCGTAATCTGGAGGCGATGTTTGTCGATATGTTTGTGGTGCGCCATGCCGTGAGCGGCGCGGCACATTTTATTGCTCAGCAAACCGCGCCACATATTAGCGTAATAAATGCAGGGGATGGGCAACACGCACATCCAACGCAAGCGATGCTGGATATGTTTACCATACGGCAACACAAACCCGATTTTTCTACGCTTAGAGTGGCGATTATTGGTGATATTCTACATTCACGGGTAGCGCGTTCAGAAATTCAGGCATTAAATATTTTAGGTGTGAAGGAGGTGCGGGTTATCGCGCCTAAAACTTTATTACCCGCTAAAGTTGAAGCCTTAGGTGTGACGGTGTCTCATAATTTAACCGAAGGACTACAAGATATTGATGTCATTATGATGCTACGGTTACAAAAAGAGCGCATGACTTCTGCCCTATTGCCTGCTGAAAGCGAATATTTTAAATGTTTTGGACTCACCGAAGAAAAGCTTAAAATTGCCAAGCCCGATGCAATCGTTATGCACCCCGGCCCGATTAATCGCGGAGTGGAAATTGATTCTAAAGTCGCCGACGGCAAGCAATCAGTTATTTTGCAACAAGTGAGTAACGGTATCGCCGTGCGTATGGCGATTATGGCAATGGCAATGCAGCACAACGGAGCAGTCGTATGACGCAGATACACATTAAACACGGTAGAATTATTGATCCTGCTAATCATATTGATGGCGTGGGGGATTTGTTTATTGTTGATGGCAAAATTGCCGCGTTGTCCAATCCACCTGAAGGTTTTAAAGCGGATACTGTTATTGATGCTAGTGATAAAATTGTGTGCGCTGGATTTATCGATTTAAGTAGCCGTTTGCGTGATATGGGACATAGTCGCAAAGGCACATTTAAAAGTGAAATTCGCGCCGCCGCCAGTGCAGGTGTGACTACTCTGTGCTTGCAACCTGATACTCGTCCTGTAATGGATGCTACCTCCATTGTCGAATACATTAAAGACTTAGCCGAAAAAGCCGATTATCCACAAATTTATCCGATAGCCGCCCTCACGCAAAGACTGGAAGGGGCAGAATTAAGTTCTATGCTCGCGCTAAAACAAGCGGGATGTATTGCGGTCAGTAATGCCAATGCACCTGTTAAAAATCTGCTGATTCTAAGACGGGCAATGGAATATGCCGCTAGTCATGATTTATTATTTATCTGTCATCCCAATGACTTTAGCCTAAGCAATAAAGGCTGCGCTCATGAAGGCGCGATGGCCACTCGCTACGGTTTACCAAGCATCCCAGAAGCCGCTGAAACTATTGCCTTAGCTGAATGTTTGGAACTCGCTGAATTGACAGGTTGCCGTGTGCATTTTGGACAACTCAGTTGTAAAGGCTCAGTGATTAAAATTCACCAAGCCAAAAAATATGGCTTGAATGTCAGTGCTGATGTCGCTATTCATCAACTGCATTTAACTGAAAATGACATGATTCCTTTTGACAGTGCTTATCACGTTTTGCCCCCGCTACGCACCAAAGAGGATAAAGATTATCTACGGCATGGGCTTGCCAGTGGTGCAATCAACAGCATCTGTTCAGACCATCAACCACATGATCTTGATGCTAAATTAGGCGCGTTTCCTGAAACAGAATCGGGTATTTCATCTTTAGAAACCCTGTTACCGCTCATGCTTAAACTGGTTTCTCAACACGCTATCAGCCTAGAACAAGGCATTGCCGCCTTAACGCAACAACCAGCGGATATTTTGCGCTTACCCACAGGTGCGTTGACGGTTGGATTTTCTGCGGATGTGTGTATTTTTGATCCAGAATTAGAATGGCAAATTAATACTGACACTTGGAAAAGTCGCGGTGTTAATACGCCGTTTTGGGGGCAAACGATGAAAGGTCGGGTAACACATACCTTACAAGCGGGGAAACTGATTTTTAATTTGGAAAAGTGTTGAGATAATCACGAATACAAAAAAACGGGCGAGAAAACTCGCCCGTTTTTTAACCATCGGTGTATTTATTTACTGGCTTTCAAATGCTCTATCCCTTCTTCAGCAGCCTTTGTAGCAGGAGCTGCGTGTCCTAACTCACCTTCATCAATCGATTTTTGTAACGAATCAGCCGCCGCGTCTATATGAGTTTTGTGTACGCCTTTAGCAACTAAACTCGCTGCCAGTGTGTGATTCAACGCTGATTTTGCGTGTTCAACCAACACAGGGGCGTGACCTGCTTTACCATGTACTACCGCCGCATTGGCGTGTTCTATTGCCGCGTCAGTATGCTCTGCTGCGGTGCTGGGATGTTCTACAGCAAAAACGCTTGTACTCAAACACAGTAACAAACCTGCAAATACAAATGCTAATTTTTTCATCATCTTATCCTCAGTATTATTATTGGAATATTAAGATTGTCGATACCATTTATAACTCATGTTGGAAAATTCATGGATCAACATCCGTATTTTAACCATCATTGAATTTATTTTGCAAGATGCTGATTAGTCTAAAAATTGTATGGTATTGCTTGATAGCTTTGTAGGTCGGAATAAGCCTGTTTGAGCCTAGGCGAAAACAGGCGTTTCCGACAAAGTTCTACAAAACTTGTCTAGTTCCCAAACTCCAGCAAGTAGTCTGTGACGGAACGCAAATTCTGGCAACGTGTTTAGCGTATAATAGAAGGCAACTTTTACACGTTTATCAAGCTATCTCCATGACCGACCAAGAATTAAAAGACTTAGTAGCCAGTTTATCCATCAATCAACTAAAAATGGCGGAAGAGGCGGCTATTTCCCGCAAAAACCTCAGTGAAGAATTAGCAGAATCCAGCAAAAAACTCAATGAAGAACTGGCTGAATCCAGCAAAAAACTTAATGAAGAATTAGCAGAGTCCAGCAAAAAACTCAATGAAGAACTGGCTGAAACCAGAAAAAAACTCAGTGAAGAAGTAGCAGAGTCCAACAAAAAACTCAACGACTATCTGGCTAAATCCCGCAAGGAAAATGATAAAGGGATGAAAGAATTGCGGCAACAAATCGGCGGCATTGCCAATAAATTTGGCAGTTTCACGGAAGGTTTAGCCTTGCCTTCCATGACTAAAATCTTAACCGAAAAATTTGGCATGACGACCATTAATCCTAGCGTGCGGGTGCGTGATAAAAACGGTAATGAGCAGGAGATTGATGTATTAGCCTACGCTAACGGTGAAATCAACACCGCCTTTATTGTCGAAGTCAAAAGCCATTTACGCGAAGAAGGTATTGAGCAATTATTAAAACAATGCCGTGATTTTCCTGTGTTATTTCCAGAACTCGCCCATAAAAAACTCTATGGCATACTCGCCGCTGTCGATGCTAATAAACAATTACAACAAAAAGTATTAGCGCACGGTTTGTATTTTGCCAAAATCCATGATGAGCAGTTCTCACTTTGCGTACCCAAAGACTTTAAGCCGTTTTGTTTTAATCCAAAATAGCGTAACAAAATCGGTTAAAAATCCCTACGCAAAACGGCTGAAAAAAACAAGTGACTATTCGTCTTGATGAGGCATTCCTTGCATCATCACAGTCTACGCACTGTTTTAGCTCTACGAAAAAATCAAGCGTAAACCTCCAAGGCTTTAAAAACCTTGGAGGTTTTTTATCAGCGATTAATAAACATTCAAACAGATTTCCCGAATTTCCTTTAACTCCAACGCAATTTCACGGCGCAAACGAAAATCGCGTTTAGAATGGGCAATGCTATAAGGAATATTAGGATTTTTTTCATATTTAACAGCGGTACGAATAATGCCTATCCATTGCCTGTCATTGTCTTCCATTTCTTTAAAACGATGACGAATGCGCTCTAATTCTTGGTTGCAATAAGTAATAAAACCAGCCGCATAAAACACACTGTTTTTTAGATAATCTTCTAGGGCAGCTAAGTCACCGTTAATTTCTGCCACTACTGCATCAAAGCTATTAGGTTCGGGAGCTTTTTCTTGTTCTTCTAGTGCTTTTTTGGTGATAGTGACCATTTCAGGTACGATAGCGGCGACCATTTCTTGCGCAGTTGTGGCTTTAGCAGCTCTGCTTTTGCCTGCTGTTACCACGGATTGATTAAGCAGTTTTTCCCATAAACCATAACGCAAATAATGCGTCAAACCGCCTTCTTGTTTGGCTTTATCAGTACCTTGATAAAACGCTTCTAAGGTTTTAATTTCAGCGGCACGTTCACTAAGTAAACGTTCCCGCGCTTGTAGGGGTTTGGCAATAAAAGCTTCTACTGCGACACGGCTAAAACGCAAAAATAACACCTGAAATCCGTGGCGAATTCGCGCTTGCTCCAAGCTTTCATCGGCATGAGAATGTAATAATGTTTTGCGCACATCATCGCTATTCCACAATAACGCCTGAGTTTTCTGCACAATTTGATCGATTAACGCTTGTAAGGCTTGCGCTAATTGGTCGGTCATTTCAGTTTCAAATTTTTTCTGAATTTCTCTAAACAATTCCTCACGAATTTTATAATTGCCTTCGCGTGGATCAGGCATGGAGATTGCACCGCCTGCGGTATAAATACGTTTCAACTCATCGGGTTGGGCGGTAATTAACTGGCTAAGTAGCGATTCAATTTTGCTGTCATAAGCGGCGCGTAAGGCAGCGAGTTCATGATGCTCAGAACCGATCGCGTCGGCTTCTTTACGTCCTTGAATAACTTCCGCATACCAGACATCAAAATCTTTTTTGATGCGTTGCCATTCCCTGCCCCACCATTGATTAAATTCTTTACCGATTAAATCATCTTCTTGGACATCCCCGTCAACGACTGCACCGTAAATAGGTTCTAGCTTGGTTAATATATCGCCAGCGATTTGCCGTATATTGTTGACCATTGCATCACAGCGTTTTTCTAACACCATCGCCCGTTCATGGTCGATGTAATGATTCACCGCTTCTTTGAGTTGTGGTATACCATCAGTAATACCGAGTTTTTTCATTTTGCCTTTATCATCGGCACTT
Source organism: Methylococcales bacterium (assembly GCA_037133675.1). Taxonomy (GTDB): domain Bacteria; phylum Pseudomonadota; class Gammaproteobacteria; order Methylococcales; family Methylomonadaceae; genus UBA4132. Next base: position 1,712 of record JBAXNR010000080.1, on the reverse strand, counting down.
TTAGTTCTTCGGAGCGTGTCTTCTGACGGTATGCCAAATTCAACTAAATGCGACCTAGCGCATACGGGCAGTAAACGACGTTCAGGCACAGTCGGCCAATAGTTACGATGTTTGGCGAGCGTGTCTTTAAAATCAATTTGATCGTCTAAGGCATCGGCTTGAGTCAGTACCACAAACACTTTATCAGCCACACGAATACTGGGATCTTCTTCATCGGCAATCACCAACATTTCTTTTTCAGGCCCTGTAATAGACGGCTGTTTCATTTCTTTGGCGTAAATAATCGCATCGCAATGTTTAAGCCGTTCAATGGCTTGTTCAGCGTGCATTAAAATCCCCGAATTAAATCCTGGAACATCATGAAAAATAATGTCTCTGTCGCTTCTTAGCCGTACCGTTTTTACCTGAATACGTTTGATAGCCAGAGACTGAGCGCGGTTTTTAAAGATTGCCGCTTGAAGTTGCCCATTGATTTCACTTATATCGATAAAACTTTGGCTATAGCCCTCGGTTTGCTTGGTAAACTCATAAATAGCGTTAAGGTTTTTTTCCGTGTCATCAAGGTCTTCTTGAATTTCTTTGCGCTCACGTTCACCCAATAAGCCCAATAAAGCGTTACTGCGTTGTTGTTGCAAATCATTGATTTCATCTTTGCTGTAATATTGAATTCGCAACAGTTGATCTTGTTCCGTTTGTGCTGACCAAATTTCAGTGCTGGTAAAAGTACAGCGTTCACGCGCTGAGGGCAGAATTTCTTGCCCTAACCACGCATTCAATAATGCACTTTTACCAGCTTTTTCTAAGCCAATAACCGCAACTTCAAAACGATTAGCGTGTAAGCGTTCCAATTGCCGATTGAGTCGTGGGCGTTCATTATTGAGTTTTCGCAGCACTTCAGGGGCAATGTCTACGCCTGTTTTATTACTGAGCGTCACTAATTTATCGGCTAATACCGCCGTTTTTTCTAAGCGTACCAGTTGTTGCTGGCAAGTTTCTAACCAAGTTGTCATAAATGTTCCAGTGTTGTAGGGCGTTGCCTTAAATTCGGCGTAGCATTTCTGTTGGGATTCGTTTGATTGGTTGCTATTTTATCGCAATAAGTTCTAATCTATATAAAGTGCTGTTGCTAAGTTAAGCAACAGGATTTGGCAATCCAACCTACAAAGCGACATTTTAAAATGTCCTACCTGTTAGATAGCTAGTGAGACTGTGAAAGTATTCATAATTTCAAGCAAACTACGTTATTAGATGCAACAATCTTCAAACCCGTCATTCCAGCATCCATGCTGGAATGACGGCGTTTTCGCTGAAACTATGGTTATAACGAGAATACTTTCACAGTCTCTAGTGCGTAACGAAACTAATAAAAATATGAACAAAAGGCGATGATATTATGCTTAGCAATGTAGCCTATGTGAGACTAGCGCAACCAAGACACGCTGATGATGGGTGTTAATAATGCAGGAGTACAAACGTGGAAGTTGTATCACATTTGAATTAAAAGGAAAGAAAGAGTCAGCCTATAAGCCGGGTTCTGTCGAGAGCAGCCATTCATCTAGGCGTTCAGTCACCCGAACGCTCAAGCAATCTACCCAGAAGCCGCACGAGCCGCGCGTCTGCTTCTCTATTTGATCTTGCTTCGAGTGGAGTTTACCCTGCCACACCTGTTACCAGTTGCGCGGTGCGCTCTTACCGCACCATTTCACCCTTAC
>JBAXNR010000079.1:0-20916 GCA_037133675.1 Methylococcales bacterium | reverse complement strand
ACCTTTAGAGACGATATTATTTTCTCTGTCTAATATTTATATGCGCTTGCCCTGCTAGCACACCATCAGTATTGACCAAGGTAACGCGGTTGTGTTCATATTCATGTTTTTTATGCTCGTCTTCGTATTCAATTTTGCTGATTTCCAGAAAGACGGGGGCGTAAAAGACTTGCTTCGAATAGTTGATAAGGGACACTGGCGTTTCCCAGTTTCCCGTAGTTGGGTTTAATCGATAGGATGATGTGAGAACTTTGATCTGATTGGTATTTGTCGGGGTCGAATCGCTATGTGCGTAGACAGGGTTGAGAAATGCGAGGGTGAAAAACAACATCACCCAAGTTAAGTCAACTCTTTTTAGGAAGAACCATACCTCAGCAATTGCTATTTTGTTCATAACGCCTACCCCTTGTTTATACCACATGGATCAATGGGGCTAGGCTAGATTTCGCGTCACACAAAAAAGCCGAACACCATCTTATGGCTTCAACGAAGCCATATTCGGCAGTTCGGCTTTCCATTGGTATCGGATCCGTGACTTTCTGTCCCTACCTTACGATAGGTTTAGCGTTATTATTTTTTGCGCAGTGGATCACGGAATAAATTAAATTTCAACTGAGCGAATTAGTTGGTAATAATAAAAACAAAGTAAATCAATGTATTATGATTTAATTAATTTAATAAATCATCATTTTTAAGTATTTGGGTTGAGACCTCCTAAATGACGTGCCTCTTAACTAATTTGGTAGATGAAGAAACTGTGCGTAATTACATCAAGCATCAAGCATCAGGAAGAAGAGGACAAGAGAATAGAGCAGCTTAACCCGTTCTAGGAGAACTAGTACACATAACAACCCGTTTTGAGCAGTTCACATTCTGAAGTCTCCAGCTTTGCTGGAGGTGTTTGACTGTAAGCGTTGAATCATGTTCGCGTTGGTAAATGTACCACTTGAACATATAATTTAGTCGTCAAGTTGTTAATTTTTTTTTAATAGCATACTATTGTCGTCATGATTTTCTCACTTCGCCTATTCCTAGTTACTTGTTTGGTCGTGTTGCAATTTATTGCACCGCTAGTCCATGCGCATACTAGCGAGAAAAATTTATCACAAGGACTGCATATTCCTGGTCTTGAAGTCTATGATCGTTTGACACCACAAGAGGCGGTTGACTCTATGCAGGCAGTCAATGTTTCATCGTGCAAAGCCGTATTGTTTTGTGGTGACATTGATGGTCAGGTGGTTGGTGTTGATGCAGGTTTTAGTAGAAACTTTGCAACACCTACACATAAGCTTCATAAGATAATCGCTGATTTGCATAGCGATTTTTTACCTGCTTCAACTATTGTATTTGAAACGGGGTTTTCCACATTTTTTATTCCGCCACCCACCCATACCGAGCCATTATTTGGACGGCTTGCGTATTTTTCCCATTCCCCACGCGCCCCACCTGCACACGCCTAGCTGTTAGCGGAACGATTACTCGTTCTCACAGACTAGCTGTAGCATTGCTCAGCTTTCTTACTCATTATTAAGGCGGTAATTACCGCATTGAGCTTTCCATTATGTTTGTTTTAAACCTTTTTAGCAGGTGCTTACTTGCTTTTTGGCTAACGATCTCGTTAAGTTTTGCTGAATCGACTATAGTCGATCACCAAGATACCGTTGAAATTGATGAATCACTGACTTTACCCAAAGTTGTTGATTTAACCCTGGAAAAATTCCCTGATATAACGTGGCTTAATTCGCTGGAAGAAGAAGCCACCGCAATTGCACAGCGGGGTAAAAGTTGGACGGCTGGCGCGTCAAAAGCGTTTTATCGCTTTCAAGAAGCCACCAGCGGTACGCTACATTACAATGATGCGGGCGTAGAAGTTCCCTTGTGGAACATCGGACAACGTGATGCTGAACAAGCACTTGGTGAACAAGCCGATACCAGTGCAAAAATGCAAACATTCGCGACTAAACTGCGCGTAGCTGGCTTGGTACGCGGCGCGTTGTGGGATATGGATTTACAAAAAATCCGCTATGAACAAGTATTGGCAGAAATAAATATTTATGAGCAGTTGTACGCAAAAATTGGGCGACGAGTTGAACTAGGCGATTTACCACGCTCAGATTCGCTGTTAGCACAAACGGAGTTGCTACAAAAGCGTTCATCCCTGATTTTGGCGGAAGCAGAGTTAATGCACGCGCGTAAACGCTACGCCAGCATTACGCAAATGAGCAAAATGCCAAAAAACTATCAAGAAAAGTTAGTTGCCTTAAAAGAAATTGAACAAAACCATCCTGCATTAGTAGCAATTAATAGCCAAATTAATCGTAAACAAGCAGAACTCGATAGTATCAAAGCTATTGGTTCTGGGCAAAATAATGTTGCTGTTGGCGTGAACACCGATATGGGTGACAGTCGAAGTAATCACACGGCTAGTTTTAATATTGGTATCACCATGCCGTTTGGGGGTAGCGATCATATCGCTCCGCACATTGCCGCAATCAATGTTGAGTTGAACAAATTACTGGCTGAACGTGAACAATTATTTCGAGATTTAAAACAAGCACATCACGAAGCAGAACATAATTTGGAAGTTAATCGTGCTGAGCTAGAAAATGCCAACGAAATGAAAAAAGCCACAGAAGCTCTGTTAAACATGAGTAATACCGCGTTTTCAGTCGGTGAAATTAATTTAATGGAATTGTTAAGAATACAGTCCAAAGCCCAACAAGCGATTTTAAATGCGAAAGAACGAGCGGTAATGTTAGAACGTGATATTGCCCTATATAACCAAGCGGTAGGAGTAATGCCATGAATATGAATGATTTATTACCACTACGTTTTGTAGTTCCTACTCGCCAATCGAATACAAACCTAGGTTTGCACTCCCGTCAGCGTGTAGGAACGACGCGCTTATTATTAATCGCTTTGATTGCACTACTGTTTTGCTCCTTCGCCTACGCTGAAAACGAGATAAAAATTACCCAAGAACATTTTAATAATTTAGGCGTAACGCTAGGAAAATTAGAAGTCGTCACCCAAATTCCACTGCTCACCGCACCCGCTAAAGTCGTTGTGCCACCTGCGCAAGAATTTGTCGTCAGTGCCTCACAAGCAGGACTCATCACTAAATTAAACGCGGCTATTGGCGATAAAGTTAAAAAAGGCGCGGTGTTAGCTGAACTTAATAGTTCAGATTTATTATCTATGCAACGTTTGTATCTCAAAGCCTTAAGTGAGTTACAACTGAGTGCGGTTTTTTATCAACGTGATAAAAAGCTGTTACAAGAAGGCGTTATCGCTGATCGACGTTGGCAAGAAACCCAAGCGCAACATGAAGCACTGCTTTCTGAAGCTAACGAACACAAACAATTGTTACAAATTGCGGGGATGACCGACGGTGAAATTGCCCAATTGGGTAAAACACGTCATTTATCTAGCCAGCTAAGTTTACACGCGCCTATAACAGGCGTAATTATGGAACGTATGGCGGTAGCAGGTGAACGCATTGGCAGCTTAGCTCCCGTTTATCGTCTCGCTAATCTTGATGAATTGTGGCTAGAAATTAATATTCCGCAAGAGCGGCTTGCTGGTTTGAAAATTGGAGATCAAGTGCAAATTGAAAATACAGACATCACTGCAAAAATCAATTTGTTAGGACAAAATGTTAATGCCGAAAGCCAAACTGTGTTGGCAAGAGCCGTTATTAATAGTAAACAATCGACAGTACGCGCTGGGCAACGCATTAATATTCAAATTACTCAAGCCAGTGACCTGCCTATTTTTAAAGTACCAAACGCAGCTATTGCTCAAAACGAAGGTAAGTCGTTTATTTTTGTCCGCGATAAGACAGGTTTTTTGGTTACGCCAGTTAGTGTGATTGGCAAACAAGGCGAAGAGTCGATTATTAGCGGTGAATTATCAGCTAATCAAGACATCGCTATTCAAGGCGCGGTAGCATTAAAAGCCAACTGGTTGGGCTTGGGGAGTGCTGAATAATGTCTCCTCTTATTCGCTTTGCTCTAAGTCAGCGACTGTTGATGATGATTTTCGTGCTGTTATTAGCAGGGGGTGGTTATCATGCGTTTACCAATATTCCCATTGATGCGTTTCCCGAAGTCTCACCAACGCAAGTAAAAATTATCGTCAAAGCGGCGGGCATGACCCCCGAAGAAGTGGAAGCGCGTATCACCGCGCCTATTGAAGTCGAGTTATTAGGCATACCACATCAAACTATGTTGCGCTCGATTGCCAAATACGCCTTAACTGATATTACGGTCGATTTTGCCGAAGGTACCGATATTTTTTGGGCGCGGCAACAAATCGCCGAACGCTTAAACACCATGTGGGGAAATTTACCCGCAGGAGTAACAGGCGGTATTGCACCTATGACCACACCCTTAGGCGAGATGTTCATGTTTTCTGTAGAAGGCGGCGGATTAAGCTTGATGGAACGGCGCAGTTTATTGGATTGGGTGATTCGTCCAGCATTGCGTACCGTTGCAGGGGTTGCCGATGTCAATTCCTTAGGCGGTTTAGTGCGTAGTTTTGAGATTATTCCTGATAATACCCGCTTATCAGCGAGAGGTATTGGTATCGATAAATTACAACAAGCGATACAAAGCAATAACCGTAATGATGGGGCAGGACGCATGACCGATGGCGAAGAAGCTTTAATCGTGCGAGCAGAAGGGAGGATTAAAAATATTAATGATGTCAAAAACATTGTCGTGGATAACAAAAATGGTACACCCATTACCGTTGCCGATGTTGCCGAAGTGAATATAGGCGCGATTACCCGTTATGGTGCAGTGAGTAAAAATGGTGAGGGTGAATCAGTGACAGGGCTGGTACTGAGTTTACGCGGTGCGAATGCACGGCAAACTATTAAAGGTATTGAAGCAAAGTTTGAAGAACTCAAAAAAGCTTTTCCAAAAGGTGTGGAAGCCAATGTGTTTTACAATCGTGGTGATTTAGTAGATAAAGCGGTAGAAACAGTATTACACGCGCTACTAGAAGCGATTGTATTAGTCATCGTGTTGCTGATTTTATTTTTGGGTAATTTACGCGCCGCATTAGTGGTTGCGTTAGCGTTGCCGCTTGCCGCTTTATTTACCTTTATTTTGATGAAGCAAATGGGTATGTCGGCTAATTTAATGAGTTTAGGCGGCTTAGCGATAGCCATTGGTATGTTGGTGGATGCGGCGGTGGTAGTGGTGGAAAATCTCATCACTCATTTAGCTGAAACTCAAACTGCCAAACGCTTGCCACGCTTGCACATTATTTATCGTGCTACTACCGAAGTTGCCGCGTCTGTGACTGCTGGGATTTTAATTATTATCATCGTATTTTTACCGTTGCTCACTCTGCAAGGTTTAGAAGGAAAATTATTCACCCCTGTGGCATTGACCATCGTGTTCGCGCTTAGTGGTTCATTGATATTGTCGCTTACGGTGATTCCTGTGATTGCCTCTTATTTGTTAAAAGAAGTCTCGCATGAAGAACCGTGGCTACCACGCCAACTACAAAAACTCTACCAACCCAGTTTGCTCTGGTGTTTAAACAATAGCAAAATCGTATTTACAGGTGCAGGTGTGTTATTGGTTATCACCGTGATGGTGTTCACGCAAATTGGTAGTACCTTCATGCCCACAATGGACGAAGGCGATATTATTTTGCAATTGGAAAAACTGCCTTCTATCACTCTGGCAAAATCGGTGGATTTAGACGGTCAGGTGCAAAAAAATCTGCTAAAAAACGTGCCTGAAATTGCCACCATCGTGTCGCGAGTCGGTTCGGATGAATTAGGGCTTGATCCAATGGGTTTAAATGAAACCGATACTTTTTTGGTATTAAAACCTAAAGACCAATGGCGGATGAATAGTAAAGATGAGTTGATTGAAGAAATCCGTAAAGTCATGGCACAAACTCCAGGTATCGCCTTTGGTTTTACCCAACCGATTGAAATGCGGGTATCAGAAATGCTCACAGGAACACGCGGTGATGTTGCCATTAAATTATTTGGTGCAGACCTCGCGGTGCTTAACGATAAAGCCAATGAAATTGCCGAAACCTTAAAAAAGATTAGCGGTTCAAGTGATGTATTTGCCAAGCAAAATGACGGGATGCAGTTTTTACAACTCACTATCGACAAACTTGCCGCAGGGCGTTTGGGTTTGGATGCGGACAGTATCGAAAATTTATTACGCGCTCAGATTGAAGGCTTAAATTTGGGTATTGTGCAGGAAGGCATTAAGCGCACACCGATTATTCTACGCGGTAGTAGTAACACCGCGAATTTTGAGGATTTGCAAATTACGCTACCTAACGGTGGTCATGTGCCTGTGACCGCAATCGCACACATTGATAAAGTGGAAGGCGTGGTATCCATCGGCAGAGAAAAAGGACAACGATTTGTAGTGGTACGCAGTAATGTGAACGGACGAGATTTAGTTGGCTTTGTTGATGAAGCGCGTAAAGCAGTGGAAGAAAAAGTCAAACTACCCACAGGTTATACCGTGGAATTTGGCGGACAATTTGAAAACCAACAACGGGCAGCGGCAACCTTAAAATTGGTTGTGCCTATCGCCTTGGGTTTAATTTTTTTATTATTATTTTCTACCTTTGGCTCAGTGCGACAAGCAGTATTGGTATTATCCAATATTCCGTTGGCAATGGTCGGCGGTGTTTTTGGCTTGTGGATTTCAGGTGAATATTTATCCGTCCCTGCCTCGGTTGGTTTTATCGCTTTGTTAGGTATCGCGGTGCTGAATGGCGTGGTGATGGTAAGTTATTTTAATCAGCTTAAAGCAATGGGTATGGACATACTGAAAGTCGTTACGCTGGGTTCGTCACGGCGATTACGCCCTGTATTAATGACTGCGAGCATTGCTGCGTTTGGTTTGATTCCGTTATTATTTGCCACAGGGCCTGGCTCTGAAATTCAACGCCCGTTAGCCATTGTGGTCATTGGCGGTTTGGTGTCATCTACTTTCCTGACGCTATTTTTATTGCCGATTTTGTTTAAATTATATGGCTTACCCAAAGAGGACAGATTATGAAGCATGACAAAGAATATTTGGTGACGATTAACGTACCACCCAGTCTCGAAGAGGCTCTTGTTGATGCGCTACTGACTTTAGAAGAAGAACTGGGGTTTAGCAGTTTTGCCGTCAACTCCCATCATCATGAAAACAAAGGTTTGTCATTGGCTGAACAAGTGACTGGTCGGCAAAAACAGCTACGTTTTCAAATGTACATTGATGAAAACGATTTGGATATCTTAGTTGAAAAATTAAAACAAGAGTTTTCAGGCTCTGGTATTCAGTATTGGGTGTTACCCGTAATTGTTAGCGGGGTGATTTAAGTTTACAGGAGTCCAAAAGGTGTTTTGGACTCCTAGCTACTACACCAAGTTTTTTCCACGTTCACCTGTGCTTATAATCGCGCCTTCATCTACATCAATGATGTAAACCTTGCCTGCACCGTGTTGATGTGTATTGGCAATCGTCATAATCGCATTGAAAATACTCTCCACTTGTTCATCATGCGCGAAAATCTCAATACGTTTTTTTGCCATGAACGGCATATAATCCTGTCCATTAATCACTTTGACTCGTCCAAAACCTTGGCAATCGGAGACACTCATGCCTGGAAAAAGCGGTATTTCAAGCAGTGTCTGCGTCAATTTAGCTAACATAAACGGTTGGATATAGGCGCGAATTTCTTTCATGGTGAGACCTTAGGATTCATGGTGTTCTTCAAAATGACGGTAAAGTGCGGGCAACATGGTCAAGGTTAATAGTGTTGCAGTAATAAGTCCACCGATAATCACCACTGCAAAGGGTTTTGCGGTTTCTGAACCCACGCTAGTAGACAATGCGGCTGGCATTAAGCCTAAGATTGCCATGAGTGCAGTCATCACTACAGGACGCAATCGACTGACTGAACCTTGTAAAATAGCCTCTTCCAACGAAATACCTTCACGCCTAAGATGATTAATTTGCGATAACAGAATAACGCCATTTTGTACCGCAATGCCGAATAAGGCAATAAATCCCACCGCTGCTGATACGCTTAAATGAATGCCAGTCAGCAATAATGCGACCAAGCCGCCTATCATCGCAAAAGGCACATTCATCACAATCAGCGAGGCACTTTTGAGCGATTGAAACGCCCAGAATAACAGCACGAAAATCAACACTAAACTAATCGGTACGATAAACGAAAGCCGTTTCATTGCGCGTTGTTGGTTTTCAAATTGACCGCTCCAGACGATACGATACCCTGGTTGCAAAACCACTTGCTCACTGACTTTTTGTTGAGCTTCTGTGACAAAACTGCCTTGATCGCGGTCGATTAAATTACATTTGATGGCAATACGCCGTATATTATCTTCACGACTGATACGCGACGCGCCTTGGTTTATTTTAATATCCGCTAATTCGGCTAACGGAATACGACTACCATCGGGTGACAATACGGTAATATCTTCAATCGCGCCTACTGAATCTCGAGCCGCACCTGTGAGCCGCACAGTAATATCAAACCGCCGCTCACCTTCCAGCATTTGAGTAGCGGTTTTGCCGCCCACTGCCATCGCAATCACATTTTCTACGTCATTGACATTGATTCCATAACGGGCAATTTTAGCTCTATCAACGGTGATTACCATCTGCGCCAAACCTGATTGTTGTTCAGCAGCGACATCGGTAGCACCTTCTATAGAGCGGAGAATACTGGTAATTTGATTGGCTTTTTCTTGCAGGATTTTAAGGTCTTCACCAAAAATTTTGATGGCAATTTCACCTTTAACCCCAGAAATCGCTTCTTCTACGTTGTCTTGAATCACTTGAGAAAAATTGAATTGCAAACCAGGAAATACTGCCAAACTTTTCTGCATATCTTCAACTAATTTATCTTTGTCTTCATGGTACTTTTTATTCCAAGTATCCTTCGGATCCAGATCGATAAGAATTTCCAGATTATTAAAACCCTTGGGATCGGTACCGTCTTCGGGTCGTCCTAATTGGGTGAGTATCGACTTGGTTTCGCTAAACTTACTTAAATGTCCGCGTATATCCTGTTCCAGCACTTTGGCTTTCGCCAATGACACGGGGGTAGGTAGCGTGATGGTCAGCCAAATATTACCTTCATCCAATTTAGGCATAAATTCAGTGCCTATCAATGGCGTGGAAGCCAGTGATAACACTAAGGTCAAAATTGCGCTAGTGAATAATTTTTTAGGATGACGTAATACTGCTTCCAAGATGGCGAGGTATATCCGTTCCATCCCGTCTACTAATGGATTATGCGATTCAGTCAAGCGTGGACCAATCAGATAACTCAGTAACACGGGTACTAAGGTTAAACTAATAATCAATGAACCCAATAATGCGAAACTTAGGGTGAATGCCATCGGGGAAAATATTTTTGCTTCCACGCGCTGAAAAGTAAAAATGGGCAAAAAGGCAATGATGATAATGGCTTTAGAAAATAAAATCGGTCGAGCCATATCCACCGCTGTCATCAACATGGATTGTCTCATGTGTGCCACGGTGGCTTTTTGTGCCATTTCCAGTGTGACTTTAACCATGATGGCTTCTACCAGCACTACCGCACTGTCCACGATAATTCCAAAGTCAATTGCACCCAAAGAAATCAGATTAGCGGAAACGTGCTTCATATCAATCAGAATGAACGCAAACATTAGTGATAGCGGAATCACCGCAATTACCACCGCTGAAGCCCACACCCGCCGTAAAAAAATAATTAAAATGGCTAAAATTAACGCCGCGCCTTCCAGCATATTATGCCCAACGGTGTGTACCGTGTGTTCTACTAAGTCGGTGCGGTCATAGATAGGAATCATTTTGACCCCCAGCGGCAAAATGTGGCTATTCAGATCGGCAATTTTCTCTTTCACACCTTGCAACACTTCGATAGCATCACGCCCTTTAATCAGTAAGATAATACCTTCAACTACATCATCACGATCATTGTAGCCAACAATGCCATTACGCGGTTGCGGGCCTATTACCACATTGGCGATATTTTTGACGAATACGGGAACACCGTTTTGGCTAGATACTACGATGTCCCCAATCTCATCCGCAGATTTTAATAACCCTGCACCGCGTACCACTAGAGCTTCATAGCCGTGTTCAATATAACCACCACCTGTATTGGCATTATTGGCGGCAATTGCTTGGTAGACATCGGGTAGAGATAATTTGTAATCCCTTAATTTGTCTGGATCAACTTCTATTTGATATTGCTTAACTCCCCCACCAAAAGCCACTACATCTGCTACGCCTTGCACGGTACGCAAGGTGCGCTCAATAACCCAATCTTGTAACGCCCGTTGTTCAACTAACGGATAATCAGGTGCTTCAATACGATAACGATAAATTTCTCCAACCCCTGTGGATAAGGGGGCAATGGACGGATTCACTCCAGCGGGTAAATTTACCTCTTGTAAACGTTCCAAAACTTGTTGGCGTGAAAAATAATCTTCAGCATCATCGTCAAAAGTAAGTGTAACTACTGATAAACCAAAAATGGACACTGAACGCATATTGATTAAATGCGGCAAGCCATTCATTTCTTTTTCTATCGGTAAACTAATCAGCTTTTCTACTTCTTCGGGTGCTTGACCTGAATATTGTGTGACCACCTGCACAAACACATTTTGTACATCAGGAAACGCTTGTACGGGTAGGCGTTCAAAGGAAATGATACCCACAACTGCGAGTAGTAGGGATGCGCCAATAATCAATAGGCGTTGTTGTAAGCAGAAAGCAATAAGTTTGTTAATCATGATTTAGGTGTTCCCGTATCCTGTTCGCTATCTTCCTCAGTACGCAATAGTAACGCTCCGTCAACTACTAAGCGTTCCCCCGCTTTTAAACCCTCCTGAATGATGGACTTATCTTTAAGACGTAGCCCTGCTTTGACGGGGCGTTTTTGATAATGCCCATCACCAATAGCAACAAATAACCAGTCAGAATCTCCTTCAGTAAATAGTGCGGTGAGCGGAACAATAATCGCCTTATCGCTCGGATCACTTTGCACATCAATAGCGGCATACATAGCGGGTAATAACCGCTCGTCCGCATTAGGCAACAGACAGCGAACCAGCACGGTGCGGGTTTTTTCGTCCACCACCTGACTGATGTAACTCACCGTGGCGGTAAAAATTTCGTTAGGATAGGCGGGGACACGCACCAACACTTTCGCACCGACATGAATTAAACCGATGTCTTTTTCAAACACCGCCATTTGTACCCATAGTTTACTTAAATCAGAAATAACAAATAATGGTGCGGGGGTATCAGAGCGCACCTCCATACCGACATTGATATTACGCTCAGTAATCACTCCCTCAATAGGGGCATGAAGCACGAAGCGGTTGTCAGTACGTTCGGTATGAACACCTAGGTTTGCTAATTTAAGTCTTGCTCGTTCTGCTTCACTACGCGCCCGCGTTAAATTATCTTGCGCCTGTTCTTGGTCTTTGCGCGGTACGATACCGTGAGCATAAAGTTCTTGGATACGTTGAGACGCACGAACCGCTAAATTCAAATCTGCTTGGGCATCGGCATAATCCGATTGCGCCTGTCCTAGTTCTGGACTGTCTAATTCTGCGAGGGTGCTTCCTGCTTTAATAGATGCCCCTAATGCGGCAATAGCTCCCGTCACCCGTCCAGCAATTGGCGATGACACACGAGCGGTGTGCGTTTCATCATAAGCGATTGTCCCTGTCACAGGATCCATCAGTGGACGTTGCACTAATTCAACAATTGCTTCTTTGATATAAGCCCGTTTGGGCGAATTAGGTGCGAGTAATACTTCATCTTTAGGTAACACTTTGACTTGCTGTTTAGGTACGTCATCTTTAGATTGGCAACCCAACAGGGAAAAACACAGTAACGCCACCGTTAAGCTGATGGGATTAAAAAATTTCATTGTCATCACACACTTATTCTCCATAAGCCATTAATAAGTCTGCCCACGCGTTACTGCGATTCGCTAAGGCAGTGTAATAGTCCAGCATCATGGCTTTGTAACTACGCTCGGCATCAATTAAATCCAACAAACCTATCGCGCCTTTACTGTAGGCAAATTCCTGAGCTAGGCGTAATCTTTCAATGCGTTCAAGTGCGGCACTCTCAAAGCGTTTTGCGATAGCATCGGCACTTTGCCAAGCAACCAAGGCTTTCATGACATCTGTTTTTACGCTCTGTTCAGCCTGTTGTAATGTCAATTCTGCCGAATCAACACCAACATGGGCTTTGGAAATTTCACCTTCTTGACGATAAAATAACGGTAACGGCACACTGACGCTAATGCCTCCGCTATCGGTAAAGTAGTTTCCTGGGTCGCGCTGATAAAAAGCTCCCACCGTGACATCGGGAATCGCCAACCTATTCGCTAAGATGAGCATTTTTTTCGCTTGTTCAATACGAATTCGTGCGGCTTGCAAATCTGGGCGTTTCTCTAATGCTTGTTTAGATAACTGATCTTGTCCTGCATGAGCAACAGCAGGGCTTGCATCTGCCCAAGGCTCAATAGCAGAAATTTCTAGGCTGTTTTCGGGCCAACCCAGCAATAACAGTAAATCAGCACGCGCTTGAGTCAACGCCATTTGCGCTTGATTTTGATCGCCTTGTGCTTTAAGGCTTTCCACTTCAATACGAGTAAAATCGTTTTCAGCAATATCACCCGCTTTAAGCCGCATTGAATTAGCCTTTATAATTTCACGATAACGTTCAAAGTTATCACTGGCTACTTTGGCAGTCTTTTGTGCCAGTAATAGGTTGTAATAGCTGTGGCGCACTGCGTTGGTTAGTAGGCGAACTGTATCTTTCAAATCAAAATTGACTGCTTCAATCGCCAATTCACTACTTTCTATGCGTAGACGGCGTTTGCCAGCGGTTTCAATCAATTGTTGAATCTGTGGCGAAACAGCGGGTAAGGGCGCGTTGCGATTATCTTGATTGAACATTTTGCTGTTCAAGGATGAAATTGTCAGACTGAATACAGGATTGGGAATTGCACCCGCAATAATTTGATCGGCTTGCGCGTTTTCAATATTGAAGCTTGCGGCAATCAAACTAAGATTGCGTTGATAAAATAAGGTGATAGCTTCTTGCTCAGTAATGACAAGATGCCCGTCTTTTGTTGTTGCTGTTTCAGCGTGTAAAACCAGTGTCCATAATGCAAAAAATAGCCCTATTAATAGGGTGATTGTTAATCTTTTCATAACTTATTAGAAAGTAAAACCACGAAAATTTATGGTTTATAAAATGTGAGTTTTGTCGGTTCACACATATAGGGTAACAAGGGTAGAAGACTTATAAAAATACATTGGGGGATATATTAAATAATTTCAAAAGAAAAAATCACTGTAATCATCGTCATTGATACTAAGCCTACTATAAAAATCATTTCTGCCCACAGCTCAAAGCGTAACGTGGAGTTTTCTAAGCGAATAGCTAAAAATGAAAAAAGCGCACTAATCATAAATAGTACGCTATCCATAGCCAGTCCCTTATCAATAAAAAAATTTACGGCATTGGGTGGTAAACTTTTAACAATACTGATAACCATAGTACAGACACCCACCATTGTTGCTGAGTTCGGTAAAATATGATGCGAAAGGTCGTTGTTATTATTATTGTTTTTCATAGCTATAAACCTTCAAAGATGAAGACATATACGGTGGCAAAATGCCTTAGATTGGAACTACAATTCCTGTAGTTCAATTATCAAAAAATACTCTTTTGCTATGCCTATTAGCAATAATAACACAGCTACGGAAATAGATAAGCAACTTATATGCCATAGGCGAATGAGTTGTTAACAGATTGTTTTCAAAAGAATTTTTTTTGACTATGCTATAAACTTAGTGTTGAATATGGGTTTTGTGGTTCAAAACAACCAAAAAATCATGAAACTCTAGCTATTTTTTTGCCTTATCCGATAATGCGCCAGCTACCATCATCGCATCTAATTCTGCTTCAATTTCACTGAAGCGATAGGAGTCTTTAATTAACGCATGAACAACACTATGCTTACGCGCCTACAGATGCACGTCTTTCCTGAATGCTGGCATAAACAACAAAACCAGCTAATAAAATTGCCAGAATTATTGATGAACCGATAGTTCCGAATCCTAGACCACCTTTTTCCAACGGTTTGGTTAGTAAGTCGCCGAACGTTGCTCCGAATGGGCGTGTCAGTACAAATGCAAGCCAAAACAATGCGACTCTATTTAATCGAGTCGTGTAATAAAGCAACGTAACCACAGTGATAAGCGCAGCAATAAGAGCCGCACCACCCAGAAAACCTAATCCAGAATCATCCGCTAAAAAATCACCCAAGGCTGTACCTAGTGTGTTTGAAAATAAAATAGCTGTCCAATAAAACAGTTCCGCTTTGACTGTTTGAATAGTGCTAACCGAAATCGTCTTTTCACTAATATGCCAGATAGCCAGAACAATCAGCAAGCCTGTCACCAAAATCAATGAGCCGTTCGCATAACCTAAACCCAGTGTTCTATCCATATAATCGGACATAGTTGTACCAGCAGTACTGGTTGTTAGAATCACCAGCCAGTAAAGTACTGGATGAAATTTGCTGGAAACCAATTGTATCGTCAGCGTCACCACAAACAGACTGAGTAAAATAATGGAGCTTATGGCATAGCCGACATTCATGGTCATGGACAACAAATCGCCAGCGGTCTCACCCAAAGTAGTCGCACAAATTTTCATAATCCAAAAGTAAATCGTTACTTGGGCAACTTTATTCATAATTTATGGTGTCTCCAAAATTATTAGTTTTTAGGATAGTGGTAAACAATGAGTGATTGGAATACAAACCTAGGTTTGTATTCCGCATCAGCGATTATTTTTTTGCCTTATCTGCTAATGTGCCAGCGACCATCATGGCATCTAATTCAGCTTCAATTTCACCGATTAACAAATCAATATAATTCGATTTTATTTCGGTGCGAGAACGGGATGCGTCTAGTAGTTCTAACAAACTGGTTTTGCCAAAACGATAGGAGTCTTCGGACATTTGCCGAATGGTGGTTAAAGGGTTTAGCACTTGAGTTTCAAAATTTGCCAACGTTTCGCGCCGCCTTTTTAATACATCTACCGCACGTTCTAATTCTTGATGTGTCGAAGCGAGTAATAGCTCACGGTTAAGTATTGCTGTGTGTTTGCCCGCTTCTGCGCGAGCCATGCCACCTTGGTTACGATCAAATATCGGTACATCAACAGCCACACCAACATAAGTTGTCAATCCATAAGGTTTATCGGTATAAGCTGTGCCAACTTGTAACGCGGGGATGGGCCAGCGTTCGGTTTTGGCTTTTTCAATATTGGCATCGGCGGCAATGCTTTCGCGGTAAGCGGTTTCGATAGCGGGATTATTTTCTTCTGCTAATTGCCAAAGTTTATTTATATCGGCAGGTGTGCCTAATGGCGTTAAGGCACCTGAAACGTCTGGTTTCCAATTTGGCAAACCCAATAAAACCCCTAGTTGTCCTGTTGTGCCAACGACATCAGTACGCGCACTTTCTAGGCGTGTTGCCATAGACTGGGTTTCTTGTTGGATTCTTAATACGTCATATTGACTTGCTGCGCCTGCATCGGCTCTGCCTGTGACGATGTCTTTAAGTTGCTGTAATTCTTGATGAGACTTTTCTAATAAGGCAATGCGTTGTTGTCCTGCCAATAATTGGACAAATAACCGCCATGTTTCTCGAATGATTTGGTTGTAGTCCATTTCAACACTCGATTCAGCCACTTCAACTTTGCGTTCAGCATAGTCTACACGCGCTCCGTGTTGTCCTGACACTAATAGCGGAATAGAGACATTATATTGTTGTTGTGAGGGACCATCGAATTGCGTGCCAACTTTGCCTTTGGTTTGTTGATAGCGACCATAGCTAAGCGTGGGATTGGGCAACACATCGGCAGCAGTCACTTCTGCTTGCGCCGTTTCAATACTGCTAAGTGCGGCAGCATAACGTGGACTTTTTTCCCGCACGATACGCAGCAGTTCATCAATGGTCACTACTTTGGGCAAACTTTCGCCATTCTGTTCAGTGTTGACTGGCGGTTTATTGGTGTCTTTAGCAAACGCATCAGGACAACTCAGTAATAGCAACAGGGTTATAGCGGTTTTAGTATTCATAGTTGTGTTTTTCATTATGGCATAGGAAGCTCATCAAGCTCTTCGGGTGTCAACATGGTTTTAGAGGTAATAAAGGTATAAATTACAGGCAGGATAAACATAGCGACAAAAAAGGTGGTCAACATTCCACCAACGATGACCACCGCAAACGGGCGTTGGGTTTCGCTACCAATACCTGTAGACACTGCCATAGGTAGCAAACCCAGTAATGCCAGCAACGATGCCATTAATACCGCTCTTAGGCGTTGGCTCGCACCCTCTATAATCGCCGCAAATAATTCTGTACCAGAACGGCGTAGTTCTTCGGTGGCACTGACGACCAGCAAGCCCATTAAACACACTTGCCCTAACAAGGCGATAAAACCGATAGCGGCACTGACGGATACGGGAATATTGGTTAACCATAAGGCGAATACACCGCCTGTCATTGCAAAGGGAGTGGCGATTAAAATGGTTGCCGCACTCCGCGCTGATTGCAAGGCGGTATAAAGCAATCCTAAGACAATGACGATAGCGACAGGCACCATGATAGATAAACGAGCCATTGCGCGTTGCTGGTTTTCAAACTCGCCGCCCCATACTAAGAAATTACCTTCAGGGACGGTGACATTTTTTTCCACGATTTCCATTGCTTCATGAACAACAGAGCCTAAATCACGATTTTCAATATTGAATTTGAGTGCCATATAGCGACTACTGGCTTCTCTGTCTATCGATGCGCGTCCGCGTGCAATGTTCATACTGCTCAAATCGCGCAATGGAATGACTGCACCCGTAGCGGTTGCGACTGTGATATTGGCTATTTTTTCCATATCATTGCGATCTTTTTCGGGCAAAATTAGACGCATGGGAACAGCGCGTTCACCTTGCCATAGTTGTGAAATAACACGCCCAGCAGTAGAAATTTCTACGGTATCTTGTACAGTATTAACACTCAGCCCATTACGGGCTATTTCTGAACGATCTATATTAATTTGTAATTGTGGAACTTGAGCTTGACGATAAAGGTCTAAATCAATAACGCCTGACATTTTTGATAGCGCAGCTTTTGCTTGTTCCAATACTTTACGCATCACTTCAAGATCAGTGCCGTAGATTTTTAACACCACTTTACCCCGCACCCCGCTGACCGCTTCTTCAACATTGTCTTTAATGGGTTGAGAAAAATTAAACCGTACCCCTGGAATTTCTGCCAAAGATTCACGCATTTCATCTTCCATGTGTTCTTTGGTCAAACCTTTTGGCCATTCATCACGATGGGTAAGATGCACAAAAGTCTCACTGGTACTGTAAGCCTCGTTGTCTGTCCCATCTTCAGAGCGACCTTGTTGACTGAGTACGCCTTTAACCTCTGGATATTTTAATAAACGTTGGCGCATATCCAACAACAGCTCTTGTCCTTTCGCGATGGAAACGCTGGCGGGCATTTCAACATAAATGTGAATATCGCCTTCATCCAGTTCAGGTAAAAACTCAGTACCTAATTGTTTGCCAACACCAATACCCGCTATCAGCAGAATAGCGGCGATAGACAAACCCACTATTCGTTGCTGTAATAAATAGCCCAGCAAACTGGCATAAATAGTCCGCAAGCGTACCAAAAAGCGCGGCTCTTCAATCAATGCGTGTTTAGGTTCAATAAATAGAGCGCATAAAGCGGGGACTAAAAATAAGGCACAAACTAAACCGCCAACTAAGGCAAAACTATAAGTCATTGCCAATGGTCCGAATATCCGTCCTTCCACCCGTTGTAAGGTAAACACAGGAATCAGTGCGGCGATAATAATCAGCATGGCGAAGAAGGCGGGTCTGGCAACATCAAAAGCCGCATCAGCAATGAGGTGTAACATCTCACGTTGTGTTTTGGGACGTTTATGGGAGGCTTGATGAATGACGTTTTCTATCAATACCACCGCGCCATCCAAAATAATGCCAAAATCAATCGCCCCCATCGAAATTAAATTGGCGGGCATTTCCAAATGGTACAAGCCCCAAAAAGCAATCAACAGTGATAGCGGTATCACGGTAGCGACAATCAGTGAGCCACGAACCGTGCGCAAAAATAGCCAAACCACGCCGACAACCAGCAAAAATCCATGCAGCAAATTCTCAAATACCGTGTGTAAGGTGCTACCAACTAAATCACTACGGTCTAAAAATGGCACAATTTTCATGCCCTTAGGTAGAATTCGGTTGTTTAAATCTTCCACTTTGGCATGAAGCGCGTCGAGAACCATCGATGGATTTTGACCACGGCGTAACAGGGCTATACCTTCTACGATTTCTTTCTTATCGTCTAAAGCTACTGCGCCTTGGCGGGGTGTATAAGATTGCACTAGACGGGCAACATCACCGACTGTGACAGGTGTGCCTTCGCGGTTTTTCAGGACAATTTTTTTAATATCTTCAGTGGCAATCAGATTACCGATACTGCGTATCACCATTTGTTGATCGCCGTGATATAAAAAACCAGCACCGACATTGCGATTCGAATCTTCGATAGTCTTAGCCACTTCTGCTAGTGTCAAACCAAAAGACACCACTTTGACGGGATCAATTTCAATATGAATTTCTTTGTAAAAACCACCAAAGGTTAAAACATCGGCGACACCTGCAACTTGCCGCAATGTCCGCGAGATAAGCCATTCTTGTTCAGAACGAATGTCATATAAAGTATGGCGATCACTGACAATGACATATTTGTAGATTTCACCTAATGGCGTGTAATCGGGTGCTAAAACAGACACAATGCCAGATGGTAATTCAGCTCCCGCTATCCGTTGTGAAATTTCAGTGCGAGAATGAAAGCTATCAATACCATCTTCAAACGTCACCGTGACTAACGACAAGCCATATAAACTTTGACTACGCATTTTCAACATATCGGGCGTACCATTTAATACCCGTTCCACAGGAATAGTCACCTGTCGTTCAACTTCTTCAGGCGCGTAACCAGGCATTAAGGTGATTACTGTCACCTGTGTATTAGTGACATCAGGATAGGCTTCAATAGGTGTGAGCAAATAAGCGTGTGTACCAAAAATAGCCACAATCACTGCCGTAGCCACCACTGCCAGTCGTCTATGCACACAGGTTTCAATCAGTTTCCGTAACATACTGAACTCCTACAGTAACAACTGTGCTTCGCCATCAATCAACAAAGCCCCTTTAGTGACCACTCTATCTCCTTCGCTAAGCCCTTCATACACCGCAACCACACCATCACGCGCAGGTCCCGCTGTAATGGGTCGCGCTTTAAATAAGCCTTCTGAGACTTCCACATAAACAATGGTTTGCTTAGCATCCTTAATTAAAACGGCAGTAGTCGGCAAGGAAACTTGCTGTTCAGACAGTTCACCTTTAATGGTCGCTTTAGCAAACATTCCTGGTTTTAATTTATCCAGCACTTTAGGATCATCAATATCGATATAGACAGGAATACGGCGTAAATCAGTTTCCATCGCCGCACCAATCGCACTGATGTGACCACTTACGGGTTGCGGTACAGATGGCAAAATTAGGCTAACTTCGTCTGTTACTTCAATAAAATGTAGGTCATTTTCAAAAACATCCGCCACCATGCGTAAGGCATTGGGTTCACCCAACTCAAACAACACAGCCCCCGCTTCCACTGCCGCCCCCGTAGTGGCGTTGACTTTCAACACCACACCATCAACAGGTGCGCGTAACGCAACAGTTTGTCCCGTGCCTGTGCCTAGTAAGTTAGTGTCTTGCACACTACGCGCATAATCTGCTTGTGCTTGTTTTAATGCGGTGTTCGCTTCTTGCAACTCAATTTCCAGCCCAACCCCTTTTTTCTGCATGAGATTTTGTCTACGCACGCGATCTTGTGCTTGATTCAATTCAGCCTGAGCGCGAGCGACATCTGAACGCATTTGCGCAACTTCTGGGCTTCCCAGTGTTGCCAAAATCGTACCTGCTTTAATACGGTCACCAACTTGTATTTTAACGCTATCCAAACGCCCAGCAACCACCGCACCCACGGTTGACAGAGCTTTTTCACGAAACTCGACTCTTGCAGGTGCTTGTACGGAGGTGGTAGTAGCTTTTAAGTGAATCGCTTCTATCGTTAGATAATCGAGTGATTGAGCGGCAATGGCTATGCCTTCTTGCTTGTTTTTTGCTGGTGTGTTGGATGCGGATAAATCTGCTGTAGTAACCTTAGCTGCTGGTTTATTATTGGGTTCAAGGGGAGTCGATTCTGAGCAAGCGACTAAAAAAACAACTGTAAAAAGCACAAGAAACTGATGACGCATGATAATTGATTTAATCTACTTGAAAATTTAGATGAAAGCATAATAAACAGCCTGCTTATTATAGTTAAGATAACTACAAAGCAATTATTACGCCATTTGGAATGAATACTTATAACCTTTTAATATTACAATAGTATTTATTTGGTGCGTTAATGCAAAAAGCAAATTCTATTAGCGTTAACGTTCAAATAAACCTATGTTATGGTTCAAATAAACCTATGTTATGGTTCAAATAAACCTATGTTATGGATCAAATAAACCTATGTTATGGTTCAAATAAACCATAAATATTATCTGTAGCTCTGATTTTTAAAAAAGTCTATCGGGGAGGCGGGGCGTTTATGTTATCAGGGGTGCGATATTAATGACTGCCAGCCCTTTAAAGGCATAGGTATCTACACAAATCGCCCCATAAAAAAGTAGTATTATATAGGATGAC
>JBAXNR010000078.1:0-21191 GCA_037133675.1 Methylococcales bacterium | reverse complement strand
TCTGGTAACGAAGGTATCGGTGCAGGCGCAGGTGCTGGAGTTGGCTCTGGTAACGAAGGTATCGGTGCAGGCGCAGGTGCTGGAGTTGGCTCTGGTAACGTAGGTGTAAATATAGTTTTAGGCAGCGGTGTTGAGTCTTGTGGCACTGGCACTAAATTGTTCACAGACGGCGTGACAGATGAATTAAGCGTATCAACAGATAATTGTTTAGTCGGTGGCACATTAGGCGGTTGTGGTGGATTTTGTGGTGTTGGCACAAGATTATTCACAGACGGCGTGACAGATGAATTAAGCGTATCAATAGATAATTGTTTAGTCGGTGGCACATTAGGCGATTGTGCTGGATTTTGTGGCGTTGGCACAAGATTATTCACAGGCGGCATGACAGCTGAATTAAGCGTATCGACGGGTATTTGTTTGGTCGGTGGTTCAGGCAGCAATGACTGAAGTTCTGGCAACGGCGCAGGATTAGTCAGTGGTGCAGTAATAGCTGGATTGCCTAAATCAGCAGGTTTGCCATGTATTTGCTTCTTCGGTGGTGTAACAGGGATTTGTAGCGGTGCTATATTCTGTGGCATTTCAGGTGCTAAGCTATTGATAATATGTGGTTTTTTGCTCGTATTTATAGGCTCAGGAATGCTTTCTGGAGTAGGTACGCCTGTTAATCGACTAGGTTCTCTAAGTTGTTTGTCAGCAGGTTCTTTTGCAGCCGCTGCATTTTGTTCAGCAAGTGCTTTAGCCAGATGCTCTTCTTTGGCAATTTGCTCAAGCGTAGGGCCATGTATTTGTGGTTGAACAACAACGGCGGTTGCAGTACTTGCTGACGTTGTTGTTACGTTGACAGGTACGGTAGTCGTGACAGTAACAGGGACTATCGGTGCATCAATAACATTAATGACAGGTCCTGGATTGACTATTGTGTTATTCACTATGGCAACATTATTCTGAACGATATTGGTTCGACGAATAATGTTGGGCATTGATATATCTGGACGATGATTGGACATATCGTGATTAGCCAAATGTTTATCACATGACCCTATCCAAGCATAAGGCTGTATATCACGGTCATAATCGAAATGTTGGGTATTTAAACCGACATTAGGTCGCCACACCGCATTTGGTGGCATAGGAGCCCACGCACTATAACCACCACCTGACCGCCAAAATACCCACGCAGGAGCCCAAGTATGTCCAGGTATCCAAATCCAACCGTACCCGTCATCCCTAGCCCAGCGACCATAATGAAACGGAGCCCAACCCCACGGTTCATTTGCAACCCATAACCAGCCATATTCTTGAGTACGCGCCCAATGTCCATTGGAATAAGGTCGCCAATTTTTCGGTACACCGCTCGGATACCAAACACGCCCATAGGTTTTATGATTTATCCAGTTACCATAAGGCTTTAATTCCTTGTAAAAAAGATCGGCATCAACATCGGGTAGAGCCTGAAACTGAGACTGATCTGGCGTTTGGTAATTCATCTGATATGAAGTCGCTCGCGGTGTTGAGGACTGACAGCCAATAATATTGGGTAACAGTAATGCGGTCGATAATAACGTTAGGGCAAACCGAAAAGAGGTATTCATGAGTAATGACCTTGAAAATTGATGGGCGAACCTTGTAGTGCTCCATTTGCTGGCAACTCATGGTAGCAAAGCCAAACTAAACAGAAGATGAATGTCTAGTTAATCAGTTAAAGTCATACAAGTTTGTAGAAAACCCAACCAAAGTAAGTATTGAAGAAAAGTTAGGGCTAAGCAGCGCACATTACATTAGTGGTGCAAAGGCTTTTTATGGGTATGTATAGACATTAAAATACCAAAACCTGATAGCAGCGTGACAATGGATGTACCGCCGTAGCTGATTAACGGTAGCGGAACACCAACCACGGGTAGAACACCGATAACCATGCCGATATTCACAAAGACGTAGACAAAAAAAGTGAATGCTAAGCTACTGGCTAATAGGCGGCAGTAAGTGTCACGGGTTTGTGAGGCGATATATAAACAGCGGCTGATGATGAGTAGGTATAAGAACAATAAGCCTAAGCAGCCAAATAAGCCAAATTCTTCGGCAAAAACGGCAAATATAAAGTCGGTGGAACTTTCAGGCAAAAAATCGAGTTCAGATTGGGTACTACCTAGCCAGCCTTTACCGTGAATACCCCCTGATCCAATGGCAATTTTCGATTGAATAATATGATAACCACGTCCTAAAGGATCAGCTTCAGGATTGAGAAAGGTGCGAACACGGGCGCGTTGGTAGTCGTGCATAAAATGCCAGAGTACAGGGGTTAATGCCGCTAAACTTGCCAGAATGCCTGTCATAAACCACCAAGATAAGCCTGCAAAAAATAATACCCCCGCGCCAGAGCTGGCAACTAAAATGGCAGTCCCTAAGTCAGGTTGTTTGGCAATCAAAAAGGTAGGTACAAGTATGAGAATACTGGCTATCAATAATTGTTTGGGTCTAGGTGGTAATGGATGTCCTGATAAATACCACGCGATTGTCATTGGCGTGGTAATTTTAATCATTTCTGAGGGTTGAAAACGAAAAAATCCTAAATTTAACCAACGTTGCGCACCTAAGGCGGTTTGCCCCATGAGCAATACTGCTGCAAGTAGGAAGAGTCCAATGCCAAAAAGTAACGCGGAGTAGCGTTTAAACTGATAAGGGTCTATGTGGGCAAGGATAATCATAAAAACAAAGGCGAGTATAATCCGCGCACCTTGTCGGTTGAGTACCCCCATGTCTTGACTACCCGCGCTGTACAGAATAACAAAGCTAAGCAAGGAAGCAAATGCCAAGCAGATAAACAACGGGATGTCTACATGGAGTTTTCTCAGTAGTGTACCGATGAGTGAGGGCGGTTCAAATTGGTCGTGATGGGTTTCAATTTTCATTATTATCTTTTAAGTATTGCTTAATAACTTTGGCTGCAATGGGTGCGGCAATTGATCCGCCGTGACCACCATTTTCAGCAATTACTGCAATGGCAATTTTGGGGTTATCAGCGGGGGCAAAGGCAATAAATAAAGCATGATCACGGTATTTAAATGCAATTTTATTTTCGTCGTATTTAGCATTTTGTTTAATACCTCGCACTTGGGCTGTGCCTGTTTTGCCTGCTATTTGATAGTTAAAGTTTTTTTTAAGATCGTAAGCAGTACCGTGTTCGTTGTGTACCACATTGACCATCGCCTCAATAATGCTATTCACATTTTTTGTCTTAAGCGGAATGATTTCTTTGTGTAGGTCACGACTCGGCAGTGTACTGGTTGCTGAAACCATCTTGTCTACAAGAAAAGGATTCACTATTTCTCCTTTGTTTGCCAGCGTTGCGGTAGCTCTAGCAAGCTGTAGCGGAGTGACTTGATTTGAACCCTGACCTATACCTGTAATCAAGGTTTCTCCTGGATACCACGATTGTTTTTTTTGTTCTAGTTTCCATTCTGGTGAAGGCAGTAGACCTGTTTTTTCACCGACTAAATCAATACCTGTTTTTTCACCAAAACCAAATTTTTGTAAAAAGCTGTGCATATTATCTATGCCAAGCATATTGGATAACTGGTAAAAATATACATCACACGATTCCATGATAGCTTTGTTTACATTGACCCAATCATGTCCTGTTTTTTTCCAGCAACGGTATTGGTGTTCGACACCAGGCAATTGGAAATAACCTTTGCAAAATAAATGCTGTGCGGCAGTAACTGCATTATGTTCTAGTCCTGCGAGGGCAACAAACGGTTTAATTGTAGAACCAGGCGGATACAGCCCACGCAAAGCACGATTAAATAGCGGTTGATCTTCGGAGGTTTGCAGGGCTTGATACGCGTCATTAGCAATACCTGCCACGAAAGGATTAGGATCAAAACTAGGGCGGCTGGCAAAAACCAATACACCGCCTGTTTTAATGTCAATGGCAACTACTGCTCCATTAAAAGCGTCTAGCGCGTCGTAAGCGGTTTTTTGTAAATCCATGTCTAAGGTGAGATAGAGATTTGCACCTTGTACGGCATCGGTTTCATTTAAAGTATTTAAAGGACGTGCTTGGACATTAGTTTCTATTTCTGCATTACCTGTTTTACCATGTAATTCAGTTTCGTAAGAGCTTTCTATGCCTAATTTACCGACGTGGGTTGATCCTTGATATTCTGCCGATGGCAGTGTCTTGATTTCTGCTTCATTAATTCGTCCGACATAGCCGACTACATGAGCGGCTAATTCACCGTAAGGATAATGCCGAACTAATCGTTGACGAATATCCACACCTGGAAAAAAAGGTCTTTGGACAGCAAATTTGGCAATTTCTTCATCAGTCATACTTAATAACAACGGGGTACTGGTGAAGCGTTTTTGGCGTTTGCGTTGTTTTTGATAAAGATCGATTTTTTCTTCAGAGATAGCCAGTAATTGTTGTAGCCGTGTTAAGGTGTCATCAATGTCTGTGGTTTTTTCAGGAATGATTTCTAAGCTGTAAGACGGTGTGTTTTCAGCAAGAATATTGCCGTGACGGTCATAAATCATACCGCGTGTGGGTACGATGGGAGAAATTTTAACGCTATTATCTTTTGCCAGCGACGCATAATGCTCATGCCCCGTCACTTGTAAATGAATCAAGCGAATAACCAGCCCTGAGGTTAATAACAAAATGGCAATAAACGCGGCAACAATTCGATTAAGAAATAAATGATTCTCTAGCTGATTGTCCTTGAAAGAGTAGAAACCTGACATAGTTAAGGCTTAAAATTCAAGCGACAAAATACCAGATGAGAGCTTGTTATTATCATCGGTGTTCTATGTCAGTCTGCTTTGATAAATGAAAACAACGCAATAAGACACAAAGCAATGGCCAGAAAATCGTACCCGCCAGCACAGGTAGCCAGAAATCGGCAGTGAGTTCTGCTGGGTTTCGCAGATTTTTTATGAAGAAAAACAGTAATTGCGATAGCAGTAAACCACAGAAAATAAAAAATCCTTGTTGCACAAACGAGTATTGACGCAAGCGTTTATGTAATTTTAAACAGGCATAGATGACCAATGAGTAGGCTAGAGCGTGTTGACCAAATAACTGCCCAGTTAATACATCGGTGAGCAAACCGATAGCCCACGCGTGGAAAATACCCACCCGCTCAGGCAAGGCAATCGACCAATAGATTAAAGTCAGTAATACCCAATCTGGATTAAATAATTCCCAAGAGCCAGACCACGGTGCAATTCTTAGGCACATTGCCACAATTACAGTTAATGTAACCTGACAAAACCAAATTGTTTTATTCATCAGCAGGGGCGTGGGTATTGGTTGTTGTGGGTTCAGTGTTATTAGGCTGAGAGATTAGCGGCACAGGCGTTGAGTTGCTCCAAATAATCATTAATTCCCTGTTACGGTCTAACAGCGATTTAGGCGTGGCAGTGATTCCAGCAGAAAGTTTGTTGGGCTCAGTGGTAAATTCATCGATAACACCGACTGGATAACCCTGTGGAAATGTACCGCCTAAACCTGAGGTAATCAGCAAATCACCTGGGCGCACATCTGCATTACTGGGTAAAAACGGTAGATTAAGTTGATTCAATTGACCACTACCTACCGCAATTGTCAGTAAACCATTCCGATTAATTTGTACAGGAATAGCATGATTAGGATCAGTAATTAACATAATTTCTGAAGTAAGCGGCAACGCACGAAATACTTGCCCTACCACGCCATTGGCATCCAGCACAGGTTGATGCGGATGAACACCAAAATGCGTTCCTTTATTGACCACGAGAATATGCTCGTAAGGTACGGTATTAATCGATAATAATTCAGCGATTAATACTTGCTCACCCAGTTTAAAGGAATTTTCCAATAGTGCGCGTAGACGCACATTTTCTTTTTCCAGTGCTTCAAGTTTAAGTAACTGCGTCTGACGGATAAGTTGCTCATCACGCAAATCAGAATTCTCTTTAATTAACGTAGCATAAGAACCGAGCGACTCAGACGCTCGGTTGACAAGTGAACTAGGTAAATCGACCGCGTATTTTAGAGGATCAACAACGTATGACAATGACATACGCAAAGCATTCAATTGAGAACCTCTATATTCAGTCACCAGCAGAGCAATGGAAGAAATAACTGCCACAAATAGGCGGGTACTAATTGATGGTCCAGTGGCAAATATGAGTTTTATAGCGAAACCTCGTAATTGGTTAAAAACACTATGATTGAATGAATTTTTTCATCGTAGCAAAAAAACAATTTAATTTTAAGAGGGGGAGGGGAGTTATTCTAAAGAAAAATTTGAAAGCCCTTTTTTCTCCAACATTTCCAACACCATGCCGCCGCCTCTAGCCACACAAGTGAGCGGGTCATCAGCAATATAGACAGGTAGCCCCGTTTCTTCAGCGATTAAACGATCAATATCTCTTAATAATGCGCCGCCGCCCGTTAAATAGATGCCGCGATTAGCCACATCTGAACCTAATTCGGGTGGAGTTTGTTCTAATGCAGTTTTTACCGCGCCAACAATACCCGCCAGAGGTTCTTGTAATGCTTCCAGAATTTCATTGCTGTTTAAGGTAAAACTACGCGGTATACCTTCGGCAAGATTACGCCCTTTTACCTCTATTTCTCTGACTTCAGCACCTGGATAGGCTGAGCCAATTTCAAGCTTTATACGTTCTGCGGTAGCATCACCAATCAATGTGCCGTAGTTTCTGCGCACGTATGCAACAATCGCTTCATCAAATCGATCACCGCCGATACGCACTGAGGATGAGTAAACAATACCATTGATAGAAATTACCGCAACTTCAGAAGTACCACCGCCAATATCAAGTACCATCGAACCGCGTGCTTCATCGACAGGTAAACCCGCGCCAATCGCTGCTGACATTGGCTCTTCAATTAAATAAACCGCGCGAGCACCTGCCATGAGTGCAGATTCACGAATTGCACGTCGCTCAACTTGGGTTGACCCGCAAGGGACGCAAATTAAAATGCGTGGACTCGGACTGAACAATTTACGTTTATGGACTTTTTCGATAAAAAATCGCAACATTTTTTCAGTGATATTGAAATCAGCAATCACACCATCTTTCAGTGGGCGAATAGCGGTGATATTACCTGGAGTACGCCCCAACATTTGTTTAGCCTCAGCACCGACGGCCGCAATGGTTTTAGCACCACGAACTTTGTCCTCTTTAATGGCAACAACTGACGGCTCATTAAGGACAATTCCTTGACCTGGAATATATATCAGCGTATTAGCAGTTCCTAAGTCTATCGATAAATCGTTGGAGAAAAGCCCGCGAATTCTTTTGAACATTTTTACCTGTTTCCTTTGGGGAATAAAATAGTGCTACTTTATCAATCAAGCGGGTATTAGAGCAAGATATAAAGTATCATATTTGTAGTAATGACGTTTACAGCGCGTTAAAAAATGTCGTTCATGGTGAATCGATTGCATTAAGCCCGCCGTAAGTCATAAAAATAACGTCTGAATTTTAAGCGAGGAATCAACAAATGGCGCAATGGGAAACCGTTATAGGGTTGGAAATTCATACCCAACTGTCCACACAATCAAAAATTTTTTCTGGTGCGTCTACTGCCTACGGTGCTGAACCTAATACCCAAGCGTGTGCTGTTGATTTAGGTTTGCCAGGTGTATTGCCTGTACTTAATGAAGATGCAGTACACAAAGCCGTCATTTTTGGCATGGCGATTGAAGCACATATTGCACCGTATTCTGTCTTTGCCCGAAAAAATTATTTTTACCCCGATTTACCCAAAGGCTATCAAATCAGCCAAATGGATTTACCCATTGTCGGCATTGGCTATTTAGACATTGAAGTAGAGGGTGAAATCAAACGCGTCGGCATTACTCGCGCTCATTTAGAGGAAGATGCGGGTAAATCATTACATGAAAGTTTCCACGGCTTAAGCGGTATCGACTTAAACCGTGCGGGTACGCCGTTATTGGAAATCGTCTCTGAACCCGATTTACGTTCCGCCAAAGAAGCGGTTGCCTATATGCGTACACTGCATGAGTTGGTTCGTTATCTGGGTATCTGTGACGGTAATATGCAGGAAGGTTCATTTCGCTGTGATGCCAATGTATCAGTACGCCCTAAAGGACAGCAAGAATTTGGTACTCGTGCGGAAATCAAAAATATCAATTCATTTAAATTTGTCGAAAAAGCGATCAATCATGAGATTGAACGGCAAATTGCGTTGATAGAAAACGGTGGTACGGTCGTCCAAGAAACGCGACTATACGATTCCGTGAAGGATGAAACGCGTTCCATGCGTAGCAAAGAAGAGGCTAACGACTACCGTTATTTTCCTGACCCTGATTTATTGCCTGTCCATATCAGCGAAGAATTTAAAGCCAAAATCAAAGCTGAATTACCCGAATTACCGCAAGCCAAAAAACAACGCTTTAAAACTGATTACGCATTGGATGACGAAAACGCGGGTATTCTCACTTCATCCATCGTATTGGCTAATTATTTTGAAGCTGTTGTCAAACTGTCACGTTGCGAAGCTAAGCTGTGTGCTAATTGGATTACAGGTGATTTGTCCGCCGCTCTCAATAAAGCAAATTTAGACATTAACGATTCACCCGTTAGCGTTGAACGTCTGGCTGGCTTATTAGCACGACTCGCCGACAACACCATTTCGGGTAAAATCGCCAAGCAAGTATTTGAAGAACTCTGGCAAAGCACCGCCACTGCCGATGAGATTATCGAAGCCAAAGGTCTAAAACAAATCACCGACACAGGTGCGATTGAAGCCATTATCGACGGCATTATTGCCGCTAATGAAAAACAAGTTGAACAATACCGTAGCGGCAATGAAAAAGTGTTCGCATTTTTTGTCGGACAGGTGATGAAAGCTATGCAAGGCAAAGCCAATCCTGCTGAGGTGAATAAAATACTGAAAGCGAAGTTATCGTAATATGTGTAGGTTGGGTTAGGCGATAGCGTAACCCAACAATTGCAAGTAAATATTGGGTTACGCGCTAACCTAATCTTGTACCTACATTCTAACCCACCATCACACCAGCCTAGTCATGCTCTCAAACGTCACCCCCATTCCAAAATCAGAAGTTTCTGCCCGACAAAATCTGCGCTGGCTGTTTATTCTCAGAAATATGATGGTGCTTAGCGAATCCATTTTAATTTTCATATCGGTGTACCTTCTCAATATTCACTTACCAGAGCAACAGCTCTGGCTAGTGATTACTGCAATTTTTGCAATCAATATTTACACCGCGATGCGTTTGGATGCCGAAGAATTGGTGACGCAATTGGAAATTTTCTTACAACTTAGCCTAGATGTCTTGGGTATTGCGGGTTTGCTGTATTTTACAGGTGGCGCGTCTAACCCGATTATTTGGGTATTTTTGTTACCCGTAATTATTACTGCCATCATGTTACCTCCATCGTATGCGTGGTATATGGTCATTTTTACGACTAGCATATACACCATATTAGTTGCCTACAATGTGCCGTTGCCATCCATAGAGCCACACGCACCTAGCCCAGAAATAAATAACTCAGGGATGAGTAGTTATCAAATACTGCAACAGGCACATATTCTCAGTGACAAACATTATTTTAATCTACACATGTTTGGTATGTGGTTTGGCTTTGTATTTAGTGCGGGATTAGTGGCGTTTTTTGTTGTGGCATTGGCTAAGGCATTGAAAGTTCAAGAACGTAATTTAGCTGAAGCCCGCGAAAGTGCGTTAAGAGATGAGCGCGTGGTTGCATTAGGTACATTAGCTGCCAGTGCAGCACACGATATGGGTACGCCTTTGGGTATTATTGCCATTGTTGCCCACGAACTTGAACGAGAATACCCTGAACATCGTTATCCAGATTTATACCAAAAAGCAATTATCATGCAGCAGCAAATTAACCGCTGTAAAGAGACGCTATCCGTTATGTCCGCCTCGGCAGGTGAAATGCGTGCAGAATCGGGTAGTAGTATGTTATTGACTGAATATATTGATAATGTGGTCATGCAGTGGCGCACACACC
Organism: Methylococcales bacterium; assembly: GCA_037133675.1. GTDB lineage: Bacteria > Pseudomonadota > Gammaproteobacteria > Methylococcales > Methylomonadaceae > UBA4132. The sequence continues at coordinate 11,156 of JBAXNR010000078.1, read as the reverse complement.
AGCCGTCGGCAAAACTAAATTTTTTTATCGATCCTACTGTAGCACTTGATGCAAAAATTATTGCTGAACGGACGCTCACTCATTCTATTATCAATATTTTAAATAACGCCGCTGAAGCCACTCAGCCTGAATTGGGCATCGAATTTTACGCCAACTGGGATGAACACCAAGCCACCATTAAAATACGCGATTTTGGTTCAGGTTTACCGCCAGAATTGCTTGAGTTTGTAGGTAAGCAACCCGTGGTCAGCAAAAAACGCGGCTTAGGTGTAGGTTTATTTTTAACCTACTCCACCATTAGCCATTTAGGCGGTAAAATTAGCCTTTACAATATGGAAACAGGCGGAGCTTGTGTTGAAATTACCCTCCCTCTTTTAATCATAGAAGCCTCATTATGAACATTACGGAAACGGATAAACCTCGCTTATTGCTAGTTGATGACGATGTTACTTTTTGCACCGTTTTAAAAAGTGCGTTAGAAAAACGAAATTATGATGTATTAGTTGCTAATGATGTCAGCGAAGGTATGTTGCTTGCCGAACAAAACCTACCCGAATATGCGGTGATTGATTTGCGTATCGGCTACGAATCTGGATTAGAACTGGTGAAAAAACTCATTTTCCTTGATGACAATACCCAAATCGTCATGTTGACAGGTTTTGCCAGTATTGCCACTGCGGTTGAAGCGATAAAACTCGGCGCGGTGCATTATTTAACTAAACCCGCTAATGCCGATGAAATCGTCCGCGCCCTCAATAAAAACGAAGGCGATTCGTCCGTGTCTATCAGCGAAAATCCGCTATCCGTTAAACGCTTAGAATGGGAACATTTACAAAAAGTATTGATGCAACATGAAGGTAATATTTCCGCTGCTGCCCGCGCTTTGAATATGCACCGACGTACTTTACAACGCAAGTTAGAAAAAAAACCTGTTCGGGAATAATTTTAAGTGAGTAATGGTAAAACACCCCGACAACACGCTAGGATTAGGGTAGGGTGTAGTGAAACCCATCAAATAAATCACGATGGGTTTGACTATTTGATGGTTTAAAGTGCTTTTTCTAAGGCTTCGCGTTGTTTTTCTAACAACTGATTAATCCCTACTCTAGCCAGTTCTAACATAGCCGCCAGTTCGTCTGGTCTAAAGGCATGACCTTCTGCTGTACCTTGAATTTCAATAAATGCGGATGCGTCATTCATGACGATATTCATATCAGTTTCTGCTTGACAGTCTTCAGCATAATCCATATCCAGCACGGGTAAGCCTTCATAAATACCCACTGAAACTGAAGCAACTTGCCCATGTAAAGGATTGGCTTTAATTTGTTTGCGACTCAGCATTTTTTGAGTAGCGAGCGATAATGCGACAAAGCCGCCCGTAATTGCTGCTGTGCGCGTGCCACCATCAGCTTGCAACACATCACAATCGATAGTAATAGTATGTTCACCCAAGGCTTTTAAATCCACTGCCGCTCGCAATGACCGCCCGATTAAACGTTGAATTTCTAAGGTACGTCCGCCTTGTTTACCATGACTGGCTTCGCGGTTCATACGGCTATGAGTAGAACGCGGTAACATACCATATTCGGCAGTAACCCAGCCTTCGCCTTTACCTTTTAAAAAACGCGGTACGGATTTGTCCACACTTGCGGTACACAGTACTCGCGTATCGCCAAATTCAACTAACACGGAACCTTCAGCGTGTTTGGTAAAACCACAAGTAAATTTTATCTCTCTTAGTTGATCTGGATTGCGTCCGCTAGGTCTCATGAATAGTCTGCCAAAATTAAAAAGTGAGCAGTATACATGAACGGCTTAGTATTTTCTGATAACTGCAACTCACCGTGTTCACTACTGGGCTATAATACTTTTATTAATCGTTGCCTCATAACTTCTTTAGGTGAAAAACATGATAAAAAGTATGACCGCTTATGCCTGTAATGAGGCAGAAATTAGTAACTTAACCATCAATTGTGAAATTCGCTCTGTCAATCATCGATACAGTGATGTTAGTTTGAAATTGCCTGATGTGTTACGTTTTCTGGAAGCTGACTTGCGTATTTTGCTTGGCTCACAAATTAAACGTGGCAAAATTGAATGTACTTTGAGCTATAAAAATCAGCTTAAACACGGACAAGGTTTCGTGGTCAATCATGACGCATTAGCTACTTTACTTGAAGCAACGCAACAAATCGAAGCACAGATGCTAACGCCACAGGCTTTTTCAGCCTTGGATGTGTTGGCTTTTGCAGGGATTTTGCAAGAGCCGAGTACCGATAAAAATGAGCTTCGTGAGGGTGTGACGAATTTAGTCAAGCAAACCCTCGCGCATTTAATAGTTGCTCGTGTTAGAGAAGGTGTTCAGTTAAAAACGTTGATCGAGGAGCGTTGTACCAAAATACGCGAGTTTGTTGTTATTGCTAATCAACGTGTCCCTGTCGCTATTCAACTGATTCGAGACAAGCTAAAAAATAAAATCACTGAATTAGTCGCTCAACCAGACTTTGACCGTTTGGAACAAGAGCTGGTGTTTTTGGCACAAAAACTGGATGTTTCAGAAGAGCTGGATCGTTTGACTACTCATATCAAAGAAGTGGTGCGAGTACTCCATGAAGAAGAACCAGCAGGTAAACGCTTGGATTTTTTAATGCAGGAACTAAACCGTGAAGCTAACACACTAGGCTCTAAATCCGTGGACACCCAGATTTCTCATGTAGCCATTGAGCTTAAAGTGCTGATTGAGCAAATGCGTGAACATGTCCAGAACATAGAGTAATGATTTACCCCGTGTCAAGCCGTTTCCTACTACCTGCTAACCGCTTGACTTACAACGGTTAGCACTACCACGCCGTGCTATACCATTTCATACCATCGTAAAAACAATTTGTGTCATAGTTGTGTCACTGGTAATGTATGTTCACTTTCTAACGTGAAAAATAAGGCTTAACTATGGCTATCCTTAACGATATTCAGATTAAAAACTGGATAAAAAACAATGAACGCTTTCATGGTAAAGCCGATGGTAATAACCTTTACTTGTGTTATCGAAAGGGCTTTAAATCCCCTGTTTGGAAGTTTCGCTATAACTTCGCGGGTAAACAGCGTTCTATTATCATAGGCAATTATGGACAGGTTTCTTTATCTGAAGCGCGTAAAAAAGCTAAGGCGTTAAAAGATACGGTATCGTTAGGCTATGACGTGGCGGGTGAAAAACAAGAGCGCAAAACTAAGGCAATTGAAAAACTACACGCTTCAACATTTGAGCAGTTAGCCGATGTTTACCTAGAAAAGATGATCATAGGCCGCTGGAAAAATGCCAGCGTCATTAAGGCTAGAATTGATAAGGATATAAAGCCACACATTGGCGCGTTAGCCGTTGAGGCGGTAAAACCTGCCCACATTGATACGATGATTCAAGCCATTATTGAACGCAATGCCCCAAGTATGGCGAATGACGCGTTAAGGTGGGTTAAACGTATTCTTGACTATGCTATTAAGCGGCAAATTATTGAGTATAACCCTGCCAGCGCATTTACTATTAGTGACGCGGGCGGTAAAACAACCGCTAGAGATAGAGTGTTATCGCGTGCTGAATTATCAGAACTGTTTGAAGTAATGCGTAGCAGTGACTTTACTAGAACTAATCTTTTAACAGTCAAATTATTGTTATTGTTAGCAGTCAGAAAAGGTGAATTAATAGCCGCTAAGCGTTCAGAATTTGACTTGATAAATGGGTTGTGGACATTACCATCCGACCGTACCAAGACAAAAACCAGCATCATTATTCCGCTATCTAAATCAGCAATAGACGCATTAAACGAGCTGGTAAGCCTATCGGTTTCCAGTGAATGGCTATTACCAGCGCGTAAAGTTCAACAACATAAATTACCTCATATCCATGAGAACACCCTTAATGTTGCACTGACAAATATTAAGCCGTTGATGGATATGCCTAGCTTCTGCATTCATGATTTTAGGCGTACTGCCCGCTCACATTTAGCGGCGTTAGGTGTTGATTCTCACATTGCAGAACGTTGTTTAAACCACAAGTTAAAAGGCATTGAAGGCGTTTATAACCATCATGACTATTTAGACGAACGCCGCAAAGCATTAGAGTTATGGTCTAAATTATTATCCGCTTGTGAGCAGGGCAAAGACTGGAATATAACGACAATAAGAAAACGCGCTACCCACTAAGCAAACAGGAAAAACAATGGTAACTATTACATTTGATACGCATGATTTTGTTAAGAAACTTAAAGGTGTTGGCTTTAGTGAGGAGCAAGCGGAAACACTTACCGATTTACAAAAAACCACTTCTACCAATACGCTAGAACAGGCAAGGCATGATTACGACCTAGAAAATATTACCAGTAAAAAAGATTTTGAATTGCTGGAATTGAACCTTAGACGTGATATTAAGCAACTCGAAACCGATTTAAAAAAGGATATTGAAATTTTGCGCCTAGAAACCAAGCGCGATATTGCCGAAAGTAAAGCGGAATTAATCCGCTGGGTTGTGGGTGTTGGATTGTTACAGATAACGATTATTGCAGGGCTTATTTTTAGACTTTCTGGCAAGGCATAAATCAAGAGTATAAAACCAGTTTAACCAAGCCTAGCCCGACGGGGCGAAAAGCCGTAACCCTTCAAGCGGCGCGGCTTGGTTATTTTTATTGAGGGAATAAGCGTGTAGGGGCGTTTTATGGAAAAGTCAGAGCTAGAAAAGGCTATATATCTGATTGATCAAGATAGAAAAAAGCAGTTTTTTAAATCACTTCTTGATGAACAGATATGCCTAAAAAACAATATGCTTTATTGTATTCCAGAATTATACAAACTTGTCAATATAGAAAGCATAGAATTAAATGAATGGGTACTTAATGACGGTGTTGAATTTTTTGATGTTTTAAGATTATTGCTTTATAACGCACATATAACAAACACTGGAAAACTATTTTCTTTTCTTGATTCTGATAACAATAGTATGTGGGAAAGGCAAGATGGAAAGGCTTTCATGTCTGATCTATGGCTATTTCTACCACCAACTGAGATTATTAACGTTTTATTGGATGGAGACTATTTATCACTGTATGAGTGCATATTTTTAGTGGGTTATGCCAACGATAACGAAGCAACTTTGACTAATTCGGTAAATATCGCTATTAGTGCAATAGCAAATAATATTATTTTACCAAGAGACCCAGAAACCCATCTTAAATACGGTGAAGCACCAACAACGCGCATAAATGGTGAATTCGTGCATCCAGATTTTTCATGGTTACTTACTTTTGATGAGGCTGAACAATGGGCAGTTAATAGCTTTGGTGTTAGCATTAAAGCACTACGCGATAGGTTAGCCATTGCCCCGCCACTTGATAAACCACTCATACAAATAGCCAATAGCACCGAACATTCTCCCGATACCCAAACAGCCGATAATGAGCTATCAGAACGTGAGGAGACTAAATATTTACGGATAATTGGATTATTAGCAGAAACATTAGCTAATACTAACAAGCCACAACTTAGAAACCCTAATAATTCCGTATCACTTGGCAATGGTGAACTTGGCAAAACTGGAGAAACAAATTTGATTTATGAATTATTGAAGACTGAGAAAGCATTGAACAATAATTCAGAAATTAAAGGACTTGGAAAAACAACCTTACAAAATATCATTAATAAACCACTCATACAAATAGCCAATAGCACCGAACATTCTCCCGATACCCAAACAGCCGATAATGAGCTATCAGAACGTGAGGAGACTAAATATTTACGGATAATTGGATTATTAGCAGAAACATTAGCTAATACTAACAAGCCACAACTTAGAAACCCTAATAATTCCGTATCACTTGGCAATGGTGAACTTGGCAAAACTGGAGAAACAAATTTGATTTATGAATTATTGAAGACTGAGAAAGCATTGAACAATAATTCAGAAATTAAAGGACTTGGAAAAACAACCTTACAAAATATCATTAATGAAGGTGTTAAAGCCTTACGCGATAGCCTCTAATGTTTCCAAAACTGATTTTGGAAACATCATTTTTCCAATTGGAAACTATCACTTAAAAAACCTCTTATCTTGTAGCCACTTTATCAACTAAGCCTATGGAGGCTTAAGTAATGGCTATATCAAAACCCGCAACACAAAAACAACCCACTACACCCGCAACACTGCCAGAAAATGGCTATATCCGTGTTCAAGCATTAACTAAGATTATCCCGTTTAGTTCTTCTACCTTTTGGAGAAAAGCCAAGAATGGAAGCTTCCCCGCGCCTGTTAAATTGTCCGAACAAATCACCGCGTGGCGCGTGGAAGATGTACGCGCTTGGATGAATAGTACAGAAGCCAAGGCGGTAAACAATGGCTAAGCAATTATCACCGTTTGAGAAACTGCCAAGAGACTTACAGCCCGAAATGATTAAGCGAATCATTGAGGCGTATAGCCTAGCAGATCAATATAAAAGGCTTAATGGCAAGGAATTACCGCGCCCTATGCTTGAAAGGAATCCTCTAAACACTGCAAATCCCAGCATTGACACGATAGCTAGAGATTTAGAAAGTTGGCTAAAAAGCAATAATTTTCCTTTTATGGCTAAAGAACTCATGCCCGATTGTATGGAGATTAAACGTAAGTTAAGCAATGCAGAACCGCATAGCCAACGGCTTAATTTAGCGATAGCCACTATTGTTAATCAACTTGATAGGCTGGATAGTTTAAGCGGTTTATGTGCTGAACAATCCACGCTAACCGATGAAATCAACGCACTTGAACAACTGCCAGAAACTCAAAACAGGCTGGATAAATTAAACGGGTTACGCGCTAAAAAGCTGATGATTGACGATGAAATTATGTTACAGGAAGCGGTTGTTTTAGCGACTGAAAACAGAAACATACTTTTACAGCAAGGGGGTAATAATGAACCCTAAGCAAACCCAACTTGAACACATAAAAGCCGATTTAGTGGCGCGTAAGCCTGTTAATTCTGTAACCGCGTTTACAGATCATTACATCACACGGCTATCATCAATCATTAAACGCTTACGGAATAAAGGCTATCCGATTGTTACCACCTTAGAACACGGTAACGGCTTGGCACATTATTCACTTCCTGATCATTGGCAACCCTAGCCACGGTTAGCGATTTTTAACCACAAAAAAGCCCGTTGTCCATTCGACTGGATAACGGGCTATTCACACACACTCACATCATGAAAAACAGTATAACATTGACAGATTCAAATCCACGCCTTATGCTTGCCCTGCTTTCGCAAAAAACGAAAGTCGGGATTTCCAGCCCGCGCAAAGGTGATAAATCACCGTTACCCTTAACGGTTTTTTTATGTCCACAATTTTCAATTAACGCGGGGAAAATCCGTGTTTTTGTCATTATGGTGGATTGTTTTAGGGGACTCTATGAGTCCGCACGTTCCTTTGCGTGTACTGGAAACCTCACTCAATCCACCGCCCTATGTTTTCCAGTAACAGGCGGCGGTTTATCCTCACACAAAGGAGTATCCGTTATGTCACACGACCAAACCGAGTCTAGTACTCAAGCCCCCATCGTCTTAAATCCCCAAACCTTAGCGAAAGTTATGCAATGGCTAGAACGTGCTGAAAACCACGCGGCAAACCACGCGTTAAAATTTAGTGGGCATGAATCAGCACTTGAATTCACAGAGATAGAATTTGAGATAGTTATAGCATCAAACTTACTTAGTAAAGCCATTATGAGTGGCGTTAAAAAAGGTGGTGTGTAATGACTACTATCAAAACCACACTCAGAACCAGAACAACTGACAAAGACGGCAATATCGAGTTAAACAATCCAGATAGACCTAAAGCCTTTGGTGGTATTTATCAGCTAGGCTTAATCATGGGTTCACAAGACAAAGACACCCGCCGCTTGCCTGTTTATGATCGGGAATTAATCCAACTGAAAACCGCGTTGAATACTGTCATTCAAGATTGTTTATTTAGTTTACAAGGTTTAGGCGGGTTTATTTCTAACTGTCAACCCATTACACCACTCACGCATAGCGATTTTTACGGCTTAGGTTCAGTGATTCAAAACTTGGCATTGTTGGCACAAGAAAGCCACGACTACCTTGAAAGCATTGAAATGGACAGTAACAGTCGCAACCAAGCCAAGGAGAACGCTCATGAGTGAGCAAAGTAGACAGCAAAGTTTAGCCTCTGAACAGGCAACCTTAGGCGGTTTGATGATGAATCCTGAAAAATGGTATGACATTAAAGACACGCTTAAAGTGACGGATTTTTTACACGCTCAACACCGTATCCTTTACCAAGCGATTAGCGATAGGTTACGCGCTAACCAACCCGCCGATGTTGTCACTTTGTGCGATGTTAAGGGACTGGATAGAGAATATTTAGTTAAGTTAATCGAAAGAACACCCACCGCCGCTAATACCGCCGCTTATGCTGAGTTGGTTAAAGGACATTCAGAACGCTATCAGCTTAGAGTACAGCTAACCCAAGCACTGGCAAGCCTTAACGATACCTCTATAAAGCCTCATGAGGCCCTGCAAGAACTAACCACCCACTATGAAAAAATCACCACCCAAAAACGGAGTACCGCCTTTATGTTTGAATCTATTAAAAACACCACCATTCAACCACAAGACTGGTTAATCGATGACTTCATAGAAGCTAATTCTCTTGCTGAAGTGTTTGGTGCGCCTGAGTCTGGCAAAAGTTTACTCGCTATTGATTGGGGCTTATCGATAGCGGCGGGCATGGACTGGCAAGGACACAGAACCCAACAAGGCGCGGTATTTTATGTAGCAGGAGAAGGACAGAACGGCTTAGCGCGGCGGTTTGGCGCGTGGTGTATCGAAAATAACAAAGATATATCTAACCTTCCCTTCTATCGTAGTGAGCAAGCAGCGGCATTTTATGACTTACATTCTGCTATCAATGTAGAACGCGCTATTAGTCAGATCATCCAACAAGACAAGGTACAGCCGCGTTTAATCATTATCGATACTTTGGCGCGTAACTTCGGCGGCGGTAATGAAAACAGCACCGAAGATATGAGCCAATTTGTTGCGCATATCGATAAACACTTGCGAGTTCGTTTTAATGCCACGGTGTTATTAGTACATCATACGGGGCATGGTTCTGCTGAACGGGGGCGTGGTTCTAGTGCATTACGCGCCGCCGTGGATACTGAGTACAGCATGATTAAAAACGATGCTGATGTGATAAATTTAACGTGTACCAAAATGAAAGACGCGGCACACCCCTTGCCTAAGTCGTTTCAAATCAGCTCTATTGAGTTGGGTCTCTCCGATGAAAAAGGCAACCCAGCGAATGGACCCGTATTAACTGCTACTAATTACACACCCACTACACCCAAAACCAGCGCATTAGGTAAGAATCAAAAACTGGGTTTATCGTCATTGGGGATATTGTTGGAAGAATCTCAAGCCTATCTGGAAAGTATTGGCAAAAATCCAGATCATGCAAAGGTGACGGTTAGCGATTGGCAAGAGCGGTTAGACCTTCCTGCTAATCGGTTTCATGATGCTAAAAACACCTTGCAAGAACGGGGCTATATCAGCATAGAAAAAGGCTTCGTTTATCAGCTAAAAAGTGAGTTTGAATAGGTCGGTTTTTAGGCTATTTTAAATTATCCGTTCCGTTCCGATGTGTATATATACAAACGGACGGAACGGATTTTTTCAAAGTGAACAAAAGCCAACAATTACAACAACTTACATGGATTTATGATTTTTTGGCAAAACGGACAAAAACAGCCATTTTTAACGCGCTTTAAGCAGGTGAAAACATGATTAAATTCCCTGAACTAATCACTTCAAATGTCATTCAGTTTCCAGTGAAAAAACAACCAATTCCAGTAAGCAAAAACTTTGTACTAAGACGAAAAGTAAATTTTCAAGATTATGAACCTAACGGAAAATACTTTGTTTCAATGGTGAAAACTACGGACGCAGAAGAATGGAGAAAAAGGGCAAAGAGTAAATCATGCCAAGTTTGGTATTGGTGTTGTGACAGAATATTTTAATGGCGGCTCTCATGGAGGTTCTGTATCGGTTCATTTTATAGCAGTTGGTATAAAAATTATTCTACTTGCCTATGCCAAGCTAGAAAAACTATAAATCTTAACAGTACCACCACCTAAAACCAGCTTAACCGCTGGTTTTTTTATGTGTGCTTTTTTTTGCATCTATCAAGCTACTAAATACCCGCATTTAAAGCGGTTACTTTGCACAACTAACGCTATCGTATGGCATTGAGTAAAACCGCGTTAAAGAGTGGCTATTTTGCTTGATTAACTGCTATTGTTACCTAGCATTTAAAATAAGCGTTCTCTAATTAAATTTTAAAGGGCGTTTATTAAATGGTAGATCATAGCAAGGAATTTTTAAAACAAATTTTTCAATCTGAACAGCTACCAGCAAGCGCAAAGCAAATGTTAGAGATTCTTAACATGGAGTCAGTACTAAGAATCATTGCCAGACATGGGGGGACGCGCTTAAGAATGACTGCCAAGCATAATAACGACCTAATAGACTTATTAGGGGATGAGCAAGCGAAAATTTTAATATATCATTATCAAGATATAGTTATCTCTGTACCGCGTTGTACAAAAGTTTTTCAAGAGATTAGGGACGATGAAATTATGGTCAATAAGCGAAAAGGAAAAACACTATCTAACTTGGCTATTGCTTATCAATTAACAGAGGTCGGGGTATGCCTTGCATTGCGGCGCGCTGAAAAAATGGAATATAAACGGCGGCTTAAATCTAGGCATACCAAAACGATAAAATAAGGCTAGATTTAGCAGGCCCTTAAAATAGATAAACCGTTATAGCCTAGTATATTGGTTTTTTCTGTCCAGTCATCTGGAAAAACCACTGAATAATTTGCCACAATATGACTTTTTTTCGTCACAATAAAACGCTTTTTGCCGTTTTACGCCACATTGAAATTAAATATTTTAGTTTTTTATCCCTAACAAACTAATCGCTATTAAATTATAAAATATTAGTTTATTAGGGAAGTTATCACAAATTATTGCTTAAGTGTGAACCGCCTACCAATATCGAAACCACGGTTAAGACTTGGCACTGGGTTAGATCATCGGCTTGACCATGC
>JBAXNR010000077.1:0-21617 GCA_037133675.1 Methylococcales bacterium | reverse complement strand
TTTTGCCACTGTTTCGCCTATTATTTCATAATCAGTTTATTAGCAGTTAGCTCTAACACTAAACAAGGCTATATTTCGGGTTCAATTATTTTTGAAACCAATAACCGCCTTGATTTTGTCGAAGTAAAGCATACCGATGTTAAACAGAAAATAAAGTATCGTTATCAATATATGGACGAAAATCAGCAGATGATTTTTCGTTATGATAATGCCCCCCCATCATCATGATATTGAAACCTTTCCGCACCATAAACATGAACGCGAGGACATTAAGGCAAGTCTTGAACCCACGCTTTATCAAATTTTGTTAGAAATTGCTTTATTGCAACGGTGATAACATGAGTCATGTAGGTTCAGTGCGGTAGGATGGGTTTCATTTCGTTCTACCCATCCTACAGAAACTTATAAAATCTTATAAGGAGTCACATCATGGCGTTACACGCACAGTCTTATTTAACCGAAGCCGAGTATTTACACGGCGAACAATTCAGCGACATTAAGCATGAGTATATTCACGGTGACGTGCATGTAATGGCGGGGGGCGAGTCGTAATCATGAACGCATTTCCAGAAATATACTGACGGCATTAACCATTCATTTAAAAGACCTGCGCTGTGAGCCTTTTATGTCCGATATAAAAGTCAAAGCCGATGGACATTTTTTTTATCCTGATGTGCTGGTGGTGTGTGATGATGAGCAAGGTGATGATTATTACACCGAGAAGCCTGTAATTATTGTCGAGGTGTTATCTAAATGCACACGCCGCAATGATAAAAGCCTTAAAATGAACGCTTATAAAACTATCTCTAGCTTGCAAGAATATGTTTTAATCGAGCAAGATTGTGTTGATGTTGAAATATGCCGCCGTGCAAATGGCTGGGTTTCAGAACATTATTTTTTAGGCGATGAGGTGACATTTACGTCATTGGATTTAATCTTAGCCGTCACCGATATTTATGCGCGTGTCACTAACGAAGACATGAGCGATTATTTACAACAGTTAGCCAACGAACAGGGTGTTATTCCATGACTATAAAACCGCTTATTATTGCCACGCTGGAAAGCGCGATTAATCGCTATTTGTCTTTAGATGATAATGTCAGTAGCGTTCTCGCGCCGTTAGTGGGCAAAGTTGTTGCCATTACCATCACGCCTTTTAATGAAACATTTTATCTTTGCCCGACGGCGGATAGTATTCAATGCTTGGATTATTTGCCTCAGCCAGCAGATACCCATTTAACAGGTTCATTAGTGGCGTTTGGTTTAATGGGACTTAGTGGCAAACCAATGAACGCGCTGTTTTCGGGTGAAGTGACTATGGAAGGTGACACCCACACAGGGCGCAAATTTCAAGAATTGTTCGACAAGCTCGATATTAATTTAGAAGGCAAACTCGCCCGTTATACAGGCGAAACCGTTGCTCATAACTTGGCTGAATTTTTTCGGGCAGGTAAAAACTGGAGCAAAGAATCGCTGGATACGTTTAAACTTAATACCAGCGAATTTCTCCAAGAAGAAACCCAAGAATTACCCGCTGTTCCAGAAGCTGACATTTTTTATGCAGAGGTTGATGAATTACGCACCGATTTTGACCGTTTGCAAAGTCGGATTGAACGCTTGGAAAATCATTACTCCGAAAAATAGCTGCTTGATACGCTTATACTAATCAGCCTGACCGTATAAAATAAACCTATGAGGTCTTTGAGACCTCGCAGGTTTTTTGCCAACAACTAACCGCACTCACCTAATCAGCTACTTAATAAAGGTAATCCGTGATTCGTCCTAAAATAGTTTTTCGTTTAATTCATATTAGTTGGGTTCTGGTTCTGCACGGACTGGATGAAATTGTGTTAAAAACCCATTTATTCCGTCCAATTCGTTATTTAGCCTTTTTCTCGCCTTATTATTGGTTAAAACGTGAATCTGAACCGCGTGGCGTGCGTATTCGCCAAGCACTAGAGGATTTAGGCCCGATTTACGTTAAATTCGGACAAGCCTTATCAACGCGCAAAGATTTATTACCCGATGATATAGCCGATGAATTGGTTAAATTGCAAGACCGTGTACCGCCGTTTGGCAATGAGGTTGCCCGTGCGATTATCGAAAAAGAACTGGAGATGTCGATTGATGAGGCATTTGCTGAATTTGATCCTACGCCATTAGCGTCAGCCTCAGTTGCGCAAGTGCATACCGCCGTGTTGCACACAGGCGAAAAAGTCATTGTTAAAGTATTACGCCCTGATATTGAAGAGCGCATTATTTCCGATATTGGTTTGTTGTATGAATTGGCAAAAATTGCGGAACGGTTTTGGGTGGATGCCAAACGTCTGCATCCTATGGAAGTAGTGACGGAATTTGAACGCACTACACTGGATGAACTGGATTTAGTGCGCGAAGCGGCAAACGCGGCAAAAATACGTCGTAATTTTGAAGGATCACCGCTGATATACATTCCTGAAATTCATTGGGCATACACACGCCAAAAAGTCATGGTCATGGAACGCATTCATGGTATTCCTGTCGGTGACATTGCCGCTCTAAAAGCAGGCGGTGCAGACTTTAAATTATTGGCTGAGCGTGGCGTAGAAATCTTTTTTACTCAGGTATTTCGTGATAATTTTTTCCATGCTGATATGCACCCAGGCAATATTTTTGTCGATTTACCCGATAAATATATTGCGGTGGATTTTGGTATTGTCGGCACATTGTCGCTGTCCGATCAACGTTATTTGGCGGAAAATTTTTTAGCATTTTTTAATCGTGATTATCGCAAAGTGGCAGAAATGCACGTTGAATCAGGCTGGGTATCTCGTGATACTCGCATTGAGGAATTTGAATCGGCGATTCGTAGCGTTTGCGAACCAATTTTTGAAAAACCGCTGAAAGATATTTCCTTCGGACAATTATTATTACGACTATTTCAAACTGCGCGGCGGTTTAATATGCACGTTCAGCCGCAATTGGTGTTATTACAAAAAACTTTGCTGAATATCGAAGGCTTGGGGCGCGAGTTGTATCCCGAATTAAATTTATGGCAAACTGCCAAACCGTTTTTGGAACAATGGTTTCATGACCGCGTAGGACCTAAAGCAAAAATCACTCGTTTGATTAAACAATTTCCTGAATTTGCCGAACAATTCCCTGAAATTCCCTCCTTACTGTACAAAGCCTTGGATAACGCTGCCCATAATCAGCATCGTGCCGAAGCACAACAACAAGAATTAGTGTTGTTGCGCGAACAAATGGCTAAGCAGCATAATATCACCGTGTGGGCTATGTTGGTGAGCGCGACCATGATTAGTGCCGCGTTATTGTTCGCCATAAGGCTTGTTAATTGAGGCGATTACAATCAGGTGTTTATGCTGTCGGGAAGCAAAAAGCCTGTTTTTTGATTCCAAAACACTTTGATTTTTACCACTACCTATTTTTTGATTTACTATGACTCCACGACCACCTGCTCAACTCATCGACCGCTTCGGAAGAGTTGTTGATTATTTACGAATCTCCATTACTGATCGCTGTGATTTTCGCTGTGTATACTGTATGGCAGAAGACATGACGTTTTTACCACGCGCCCAGATTCTATCGTTAGAAGAAATTTATGTGATTGCGCAAGCGTTCACTGAATTAGGTGTGAAGAAAATCAGAATCACAGGTGGTGAGCCATTAGTGCGTAAAGACGCGCTCAGTTTGTTAGCTAATATCGGACAACTGGACGGCTTAAAGGAACTGGTCATCACCACCAACGGTTCACAGTTAGACACTATGTCAGATGCCCTGAAAGCCGCAGGTGTTAAGCGTATTAATATAAGCTTAGATACTTTGGATGCGGCTAAATTTAAAGTCATTACCCGCACAGGTGATTTACAAAAAGTGTTGGACGGCATACAAGCCGCTAAATCAACAGGCTTTGAACGCATAAAAATTAATGCTGTGATACTCAAAGACAGGAATCATGATGAGGTTTGTGATTTAGTGCAGTTTGCCGTAGACAATAGTATTGATATTAGCTTTATCGAAGAAATGCCTTTAGGTGTAGTGAGCAAGCATGACCGCTCCGAGGCTTATTATTCCAGCCTTATGATTAAACAAGATTTAGCCCAGCGTTTTAACCTAATCGCAAGTATGGAAAAAACAGGCGGGCCGTCTAATTATTTCACCGTTGCTGATACCCAAACCCGCGTCGGTTTTATTTCTCCGCACAGTGAAAACTTTTGTAGCACTTGTAATCGTGTGCGTTTAACCGTTGAAGGACGATTATTATTGTGTTTAGGTAATGAACATTCGGTGGATTTAAAAGCGGTACTGCGTGAGTATCCAAACGATACCAAGGTTTTGAAGCAAACCATCATTAATGCCATGCAAATAAAACCCGAAAAACACGAATTTAATATTCATGAACAGCCTGTGATTTTGCGTTATATGAATATGACGGGGGGATAATGAACAGACACCCAGAATTTCCGCTCAGTGATGAATTGATTTATCTCAATCATGCCGCTGTCGCTCCGTGGCCAAAACGCACCAGCGCGGCAGTGATTGCTTTTGCCGAACAAAATACCCGCTACGGTTCGCATTTTTACTTAGATTGGATGGCGAAAGAAACCGAATGTCGCGCCCAATTACAAACCTTATTAAATGCGCCTTCCACCGATGATATTGCCTTCGTTAAAAACACCTCCGAAGCCCTATCATTCGTGGCTTATGGCTTAACGTGGCACACGGGTGACAACATTGTTTCCAGCAACGAAGAATTTCCCTCTAATCGACTGCCTTGGCAATCGCTAGCCAATCAGGGCGTAGACTTTCGCCAAGCTGATTTGAGCTGTGCTGACACGCCCGAAGACGCGTTGTTTGCCTTGGTTGACGACCACACACGCTTATTAACCATTAGCTCGATACAATTTGCCTCAGGTCTGCGCATGGACTTGGTAAAAATTGGTGAATTTTGTCGGCAACGCGGTATTTTATTTTGTATCGATGCCATTCAAAGCTTAGGCGCGGTGCAGTTTGATGTCCAAGCCTGTCACGCCGATTTTGTCATGGCAGATGGACATAAATGGTTATTTGGCGCGGAAGGTTTAGGTGTTTTTTACAGTTCAGCGAAAGCACGAGAACAACTTAAGCTCACCCAATACGGTTGGCATAATATGAAAGACACCCACAACTATGAAAATAAAGCGTGGGAAATCCATCCAACTGCTCGTCGCTTTGAATGCGGGAGCATGAATACGTTAGGCATACACGCGCTATCTGCCAGTCTGTCGTTATTATTAGAACTGGGCATGGAGACGGTGGAAGCGTTGGTATTAAAAAATGCTGACATAGTCAAAGCCCACGCTGCAAACAACGACCAACTCAGCCTAATCGCAAGCGCGTACTCGCCATTAAAATCTGGCATAGTGGTTTTTAAACACCAGACTATTGCTAATGAATGCCTGTATAAACAGTTGCAAAATAAGGGTGTAGTGTGTGCCTTACGCGGTGGTGGCATACGTTTCTCACCACACTTTTATAATTCTGAGCAAGAAATAAGTAACGCGTTTGAGTTAATTGCCAATGCAACACCTTAGATTTTGGTAGTAGTAAAAATTTAACTGCTTTCATAACAGGGGTAATTTTTTTGACTCCTGACAGCAAACACAATCCTTTATCTAAACACTGTGATTAATCGGCTTTCAATGCACTGATATTCTTTTTGGGTTAAAATCGCTTGCCGCTTTTTTCTTTCAACATTTAAAATTGACTGATAATGATAGAACAACAACTTTCAACATACATCGCTGATATTTTAGTTGTCGATGATACCTTAGCCAATTTACAACTGTTAGCCAATATGTTGAAAGGTGAGGGCTATAAAGTCCGTCCTGCCAGTAGTGGTGTTATGGCGTTGCAAGCAGTTGCCAAAAAACAGCCTGATTTAATTTTGCTAGATATTAAAATGCCCGACATGGATGGTTATGAAGTCTGCACTATGCTAAAAGCCAATCCGCAAACTTGCGATATTCCTGTGTTATTTATTAGCGCGTTGAATGATGTAACCAACAAAATTAAGGCTTTTAATGTTGGTGGTTTGGATTACATTAATAAACCATTTCAGTTTGATGAGGTTAAAGCTAGAGTCTCTACGCATTTGAAGTTGAAAGCCTATCAAAATTGTATGGAAGAAAAAATTGCCCAAGGAATTCGGGAAATTAACGAGCTTAATGAAGAAATTATCAACACGCAACGTGAACTTATTTTTACCATGGGTGAAATTTGTGAAACGCGCTCGCACGAAACAGGATTGCATGTTAAGCGTGTCGCTGAATATTCTTATTTATTGGCAAATTTATGTGGATGTCAAGAGGCAGAATTGATCAGACAAGCGTCACCTATGCACGACATTGGTAAGGTAGCGATTCCTGATCATATCCTTAACAAAGCAGGGAGATTAAATCCAGATGAGTGGGAGATTATGAAAACTCACAGTGTTTTGGGATTTGAAATGCTGTCTGTCTCACAAAGACCCTTATTGCAAATGGCGGCTACTATCGCATACCAGCATCATGAAAAATGGAATGGTGAGGGTTATCCGCGTGGACTTAAAGGAGATGAGATTAGCATTGCGGGGCGAATCAGTGCTGTCGCTGATGTATTTGACGCACTAGGCTCTGATCGTTGTTATAAACAAGGCTGGACGTTAGATAGAATTCTGACGTATTTTGAAGAAGAAAAAGCAAAACACTTTGATCCAACCTTAGTTGCTTTGTTTTTTAATCATCTCGATGAATTTATAAGCATTCGAGAAAAATACGCGCAACAAATGAAATCATAAGCTGCACATAGTATGGTAGAAAGATTATCTCGACATTGCAAAGCTTTTTTGTAACAGACCTTCTCGATAGTATTTACTGACATCAACATTCCAGTCTTTTGCTTTGATGATGTTTTTAATAGTGTAAACGTTGCCACGCTTATCTTTAGCCATACTTGATAAATCAATGATTCGTTCAGAGACTGGGTTTTTTTCCTCATCTAAAATAATCACTACTTTAGGTCTTAATTTAGCATGGTTATGCACTTCAACCACCAATGCTACACAGCCGTTGGTCATTTCAACCAGAGATCCAGGTGGATAAACGCCGATACTCTCGATAAATTTAACTACCAACATGGGATCAAAATGTATTCCTGCCAAGTTAGTTAGAATATGGGTTGCTTCAAGATGAGTTTTACCTTTTTGGTGACCCCTGTCACTGGTCATGGAGTCATAGGCATTAGCAATCGAGACAATTTTGGTAAAATGCGAAATACCGTTTTCCTGTAATCGACGCGGGTAGCCTCTGCCATCTAATTGCTCATGGTGGGTTAACGCAACGATTGCCACGCTTGAGTTCATATTATCACTGGATTTTATTAGGTTGTAGCCAAGTCTAGTATGAGTTTTCATGGTACGAATTTCTTCCTCATCCAATGGTACTGACTTATGAAGAATTTCTGGGGGTATTAGTAATTTACCCACATCGTGCATCATTCCACAAAGTCCAACTCTATTAAGGTCTGCCACTGAAATATTAATGTGTCGTCCCAAGACGATAGATAGAATGCTAACATTCAAGCTATGTTGAGCAGTATATTCGTCTTTTTTTCTTAGTTGGGATAGCCACAACATGGCATCGGGAGAATGCAGGACACTTTCCACGCATTCTGATACTGCATTTTTGGCGAGGACGCTGTCAATACCACCACCATTTTCAACTACTCTCATAAAGTCTGAAACGACAGCTTCAGCATTATCATAGGCTTTTTCAGCGCGGGAAAATTCTTTTTCAAATTGACCTAGTTTTTTGGGCGGTGGTGAGCCATAACTAGGAATTTCAAGGGGCTTTTCTGAAACAAATACTTTTTTCTTTGCTTTAAAAGGTGTTTTTACAATTTTTCTTCGTTTTGTGGAGTCAATATAAACGTAATCACAAACGTCTTTGACTGCCCGAAGTTCTGCTTCGGTTTTTATTTCAAAGCCCTGAAACAAAAAAGAAGTTTCTACCCACGGTCTATCTAACTCAGTGACATACATACCTATTGCCAACTGATCAACAGGAACACGAATCTTCGTTAGCGATGAATAACCGACATCATGTTCTACGCGTTTTATTGGTGCTTTCTTTTTTCGACCAAATGGCCACAAGGATTCAAAAGACATCATTCACCCACAACAGCATTAGCCATAAATTATTATTTTGTATCTGTGTCATAAATATTTTGTAATTATTGGATATGTTGCAGCGATTTCAACTGGGATAATTATAACGCTTTCCTTTTATTAAAACCTAATGGCAATCGAGATAGAATAAGCCATGTAGCGTTACATTCATTTTTTAATGTGTAAAACTAATCAATATACCGCTTAGTTAAGTCGCCATATTCATCAATTCTACGATCACGCAGATACGGCCATATTTGTCTAACGCGCTCAATTTTTGCACTATCGAGTGTGCAACTTAACAGTTTAACTTCCTTATCATCAGCCTGCGTGATAATTTCGCCTTGAGGTCCCGCGATAAAACTATTACCCCAGAATTGAATACCTTTATCGGAGTCTGGAGCTTGTTCGTATCCAATGCGATTACAGGAAATTACTGGAATGCCATTGGCAACTGCGTGGGCGCGTTGAATGGTGATCCACGCATTCAATTGGCGTGATTGTTCTTCGGCACTGTCTTGTTTATCCCAACCAATTGCGGTTGGATAAATCAATAATTCCGCGCCTGCTAATGCCATTAAGCGTGCTGCTTCTGGAAACCATTGATCCCAGCAAATCAATACACCTAATTTACCAATGGAGGTTTCAATGGGTTTAAAGCCTAAATCACCAGGTGTGAAGTAATATTTTTCATAAAAACCAGGATCATCAGGAATGTGCATTTTTCTATATTTACCTGCAATACTGCCATCTTTGTCAAACACAACAGCGGTATTGTGATAAAGTCCTGCGGCTCTTTTTTCAAAAATTGTGGAAACAATGACGATTTTTAATTTTTTAGCCACGGATGACAAAATATCGGTCGCGGGACCTGGAATCGATTGCGCAAGAGCAAAGTGGTTATAATCTTCATTTTGACAAAAATACGCGCCTAAGTGTAATTCAGGTAATACTACTAAATCAGCACCAGCGGCGGCAGCGTCATGAATTTTGGCGATAGAAAAGTCAAGATTGGTTTGTCTGTCTGCATCACAAGGCTGTTGAACAGCACTTACAAGTAAAGTGGATTTCATGATCGAATGATTGGTAGTTTTTTGATGTTATGTAGTTTATAACGATAACTGACAAAAAATACAGCGTTATACTTAAGCAGTCATTAAAATGTCACGGTTAACGCCATACCAATAATTTTGCTGTGATTAGAATTCATGCACAGTGTAGATGTGACAAATCACGCCTACCAATATAGGTGAACTTATTACCATAAACTTAACACCGCTGTTTTTATCATCTCACAGAGTTATCTAAATGAATGCAACTGATTTAATTGACCAATTTTTAGATGCTATCTGGGTAGAGCAGGGTTTAAGCGAAAACACTTTATCCGCTTATCGCAGTGATTTACGAATTTTCGCACTCTGGTTAAAAGATAAAGATTTGTTAGTCGTCACTACGAGTGATTTATCACAATTTCTTGCCAGCCGCTACAAAGACGGTATTGGCAACCGCTCCTCAGCGCGTATTTTATCGAGTTTACGTCGCTTTTATGGCTATGCTATTCGTGAAAACAGCATCAGCATTGACCCAACGGCATTAATAGATTCACCTCATATTGGTAAACCTTTACCCATATCATTATCTGAACACGATGTTGAGCTATTACTCAACGCGCCAGAAGTCAGCAATCCCTTGGGATTTCGAGATAAAGCTATGCTGGAAATGCTCTACGCCACAGGATTGAGAGTTTCGGAATTGGTGTCGTTAAAATTTGAGCAAATGAGTTTTCGCCAAGGCGTGGTGAGAATTATCGGTAAAGGCAACAAAGAACGGCTAGTGCCTGTCGGTGAAGAAGCCATGATGTGGCTAGAAAATTATATGAGTAGTGCGCGAGTGAGTCTGCTGGGTGAACGGCAATGTGATTATTTATTTGTTACCAACCGAGCAGGCGGCATGACACGGCAAGCGTTTTGGCACATCATCAAACGGCACGCTAAAACAGCGGGTATTAACAAAGAATTATCGCCACATACGCTAAGACACGCGTTTGCCACCCATTTATTAAATCATGGCGCGGATTTACGCGTAGTACAATTGTTATTAGGGCATTCGGATTTATCGACCACACAAATTTATATTCACGTTGCCCGCGAACGACTAAAAGAACACCACAAAAAATACCATCCAAGAGGCTAAACCACCATGACGCAACACATACACCCAACTGCTTATATCGCCCCCGATGCTGTGCTAGGCGACAATATTACTGTCGCGCCTTTCGCTGTGATTGAATCAGGCGTTGAGATAGGGGACAACTGTCAAATCGGCGCACACGCAGTGATTCAACCTTATGTCAAAATGGGCAGCGGTAATATTTTGCATCCCCACGCCGTGTTAGGCGACTTACCGCAAGATACCAGTTTTAAAGCAGAAACAGTTTCTTGGTTAATCATCGGTGACAACAATGTGTTCAGAGAAGGCTTTACCGCACACCGTGCGTCTAAAGAACACGGTAAAACGCGCATAGGCTCAAATTGTTATTTTATGAATAACAGCCATGTTGCTCATGATAGCAATGTGGGTGATAACACCATTTTTGCCAATAATGTCGCTATCGGCGGTCATGTTGAAGTGGGCAATAATGTATTTATGGGCGGCGCGGTAGTTGTGCATCAATTTTGCCGCGTCGGTTCATTCGCTATTATACGAGGCACTACAGCGGTAAGTATGGATGTGATTCCGTTCACGCTAATCGGTGGGCAACCTACACGGCATTATCGCTTAAATACCATTGGCTTACGACGTGCAGGTATTACGGGCGAACGCTATAAAGTGCTGGAATCTGCTTTTCGCTTATTGAAAAACAAACAAAGCATTGATGATTTAGAGGAAACCCCCGAATTATTACAGTTAAAAAATTGGTTAGCGGTAAAATCCAAACGTGGCACGCATGGTTTTATTGAGCTATCTCGTATTAATCGAGACTAATTTGTTACGCATTGACGGTGGATTTAAATGCGCCATAGTAGGCATGGGTAGTGCTAGATATAGCTGGGGCAGTATTTGTGATTACAAAACCGTTCGCGCTGAGCCTGTCGAAGCGTGAATGTGGTTCGACAAGCTCACCACGAACGGTATCATTTTATTGTGCTTTGGCTATGTATGATGCTGGACGAAGACGGAGGGCAAGATTTTCTTACACTCCAGTAGCATTACCCAAAATCGTGCTAGTCAACTCAAGGTAATTACTCAGCGGTTAGCTGCTTAAGAATAAGCCTGAAATGTTCGTAACTTTGAATTTTTAACACGCCCACCTCATCCAATACCGCTTCATAATAAGATGCTGATCTACCGCCGACAATCAGTGCAACATCACTACCAATTAGTTTTCTTAAGCGTCTAATTTCTTTAGGTACAACATGATCGTCAGCACTAAAGCTAATGCTGATAGTGACTGCTTTTGCATGAGTGTATTTAACGGCGGCGGCAATTTCTTCGGCGGGTAAATTTGCACCCAGATACGTCACCTGCCAACCATTAAGTTCAGCCATAATAGCGGCGAGTAATGCACCTAATTCATGAAGTTGACCTATCGGCGTACTGACTATCATGCGTGGCGCGTTATCTGGACAAGGATTGTTATTGCGTAGAATATAAGTGAGCGAGCGAATAACCGATGAAGTCATGTGTTCATGTATTGGTCTTAGCTCACCCGTTTTCCAACGCTCACCAATTCGAGTTAATAAAGGTGTCAGTAAGTTTTCAATAAACGCTTCGGTTCCTAATTCAACAATCGCATTTTCAAAATGTGACTCCAATCCTTTAGCATCAAAGGCTAAAACAGTGACATAGCATTTTTCAATATAATCTTCAGTCAAAAATGTTTTGTCACCCGTGATCAAAGCGATATGACTGATATTCGAGTACTCATCTTCTTGCTGAAGCAATTTTTTTAGCTCATCCAGTGAAAATTGCGCAATTTGACTGATGCTATGCCCATGACCAGTGGCTTGATTGAGTAATTTAAGGCGAGCAATATCCTGATCGGTATAAACTCGATGTCCGCCAGCAGTGCGTGTAGGAGTAACCGCCTGATAACGACGTTCCCACGCTCTCACTAAATCCGATTTAACCCCAGATCGTTTAGAAACCGTACCAATTAAATACTGTGCTGAGCTTTTGTGATAGTCTTCCATTCGCATAATTTCTTCATCAAAAACAATGTAGGGATTCTAGCACAATACTTATACAATAATTTGACAAAAATAATAGTTATCGACTCTAGGTTTAAATTTATTCGAGCTAGCCAAGCACTCTTAACTCGCTCTACAAATCCACGATGAATTTGAAAAAGGGGCAGTTTAACAAAAAAACCATTCTATTTATGACACAGCACTAGCTGTTAGCCACGCTTTAATCTGCTTTCGTAGCCATTGCCTTTGTTCAACAGATAGCCCCTTCGGATCAAACCGTAACTGGTAATGCAGTTGGCAAAGTTGTACTAATTCGGGTGAGGCTAAACGCTCAACCCAGTGTTGTAGGCTTTCGTTATCGAAGCGGGCTTGCTGGGTGTTGTGTAGGTGTTGTTCTAGTTGATAGAACTCAGAATCTAATCCCGCATAAATTGGCTTTATTACGGTGTTTTTTGCGAAACGTCGAGCTAGACGTTTTCGGCTGAATAGCCGCGTGGTTAAATACAAAACCAGTATTAACAGCCCACTATATTTTAGCGTTAGACGTTGGCTTTCACTAACCGACCATTGCTGAAACATAAATACGCTGTTTGACCACGCATCGCTGAGAGTTTGCCATAGTCCACTAGCGTTATCGGCTTCTAGTGTTTGCCATTGTGCTGGGGTGGAATCAATGGGTTGCCACACGCCATCAAGATAGGCGATTGCCCACGCATGAGCATCACGGCGGCGCACGAGGTACAAATCTTGTTCGGGCAAGTATTCGCTAACTGAATACCCTGTGGCTAAACGGGCGGGAATGCCGTTTTGTCTGAGCAACAACACCGTTGCGGCGGCAAAATATTCACAATGTCCCGCTTTGCGTTTGAGCATAAAGTCTCTTAACGCCAAGTCGGGGTCGGTTTGCGTTCCTAAGTACAGGCTATAAAAAAAATGTTGCTGAAAATAGTCTTTAATATGATCTGCGGCGATTTTAGGTGGTAGTCCAGATAGTTTTAAGTCATGGCTAACAGCTTGTAACCAATCGCTATGTTGCGGAGGAATTTGCAAATCATAGCGGCTGGGTTTGCTGATTCGTTTGCCAGTGTAAGACACTTGATAGTTGGTGGTTTTGGATGGAGTATCGATTTCTATCGTGCCAAGTTCGGTGCTTTGCAAAATGCTATCACCTAATCCTGTGAGTTTGACCACCCCATCAGGCAGAGCTAACACCGTGTGGCTAATGTTGTGTTGCAGAATCTCTAAGTGTTTTAACGCTGATTTTTCGCTGGGAGTTTGGAAATTTTCGACGCTAAATAGGCGTTTAGAGGCTATCCACGCTTGCCCTAAATAACGGTCATAACTGGCTTGATGTAGCAATATCTGCCCATCGGCTTTTAACCTAAATTCAATTTGACTGGAGAGTTTTAATTCGCCTATATCGCCTATGGCAGTTTGATTTTTAAACGGATCGGCGTTCCAATCGCTCAGCCATTGGATGGATTTTTGCTCGACCGCATTGTGTAACTGGCGCAAGCCTTTTTGTCCGACATAACTGATTGCCACCGCTAACGCCATCACAGGCAACCACAGATAAACACGGCTTTGTTGTGGGCGAATTGTCCAGAGTACGCCAATAAAAAATAGCGCAGCGAGAATAAAATAATAGGCAGTCTGCACATTTGCCGCCCCTGCACTGAGAATAACAATGGTGGAATAGGGCAGTTGAACATCGACACTTTTGTTAGTAGAGCGGTGCTTTCTACGCAGCGTATAAAACAGAGTGCTTAGCGGAATGTGTTGTTGACTGAGTAACTGAGCCAATAACACAGGCGCGAGTAGTATGGGCATACATTTAAGCAATACAAACATGGGTTGTTCGGTGGGCTGTATCAAGTACACAAACACCAACAACATGACGATTAATAATGTCGATACATCGCCCCAGCGGTGTATTTGTTTGGGGTTGATGTGCCATCGCCATGAGCTGGATTGAATCGCGGTAAAGGTAAACCATAAACCAGCAGCCAGCCATTCGCTGTGTAATAACCAGCCCCATGACGCTAGACTGAATGTTAGGAAGACGAGATTTTTGTTCATAACCCCGCCAACTGTTCAGCCAACTGCCGATAATCCAACAAATAAAAATGCGGTGGTTGTTTGGGGCAGTTAGCCAACGTCAACGAACCATCGTGCAATAAAAACACCGCCACAGGCAAACCGTGCGCCATGATTTGCTGAATAAAATTTTGCCGCGCGTCATCCCAGTGCATCAACACACACAGCAAACTGCTACATAACGCCAAACGTGCCAAAACCGTTTGTTGTAATAACTCAAATGACGTTTCAGAACTGGCTTGCACACTGGCGAGAATTTCTTGTAAATGCGTCACTTGGTCAACGCCACGCCCTGCGGTAAAACAATAACTTTGCAAACCGACAAATAATAAATCCAATAAGGCTTCATCATCTTGTTCGCTAGTGGCTAAGGATGCAGCAACCGATACCGCCGCTTCAAACTGTTCATGATTAGCTGTACCGACAAAGGTATCTAGCACTAATGCCCGTCTAACAAAATATTCATCTTGATAATCTTTGACTATCAGCTTGCCGTGTTTAGCGTAGCTTTTCCAATGAATGCTGTGTAACGGGTCGCCTTGTTGATAATCACGCAACGCCATAAATTCACTGGAATTGCCGACTGAGTTCGCTAACGACACGCCGCCTGATTGGTATTGTCGCCGTCCTGTTAAGTTCAGCGGTTTAATCGCATAGCGTTTCGGTAATATGATGCAACTTTGCGGTTCGTCCACGGTAATTAACCG
The DNA here is from genome assembly GCA_037133675.1 of Methylococcales bacterium. Taxonomy (GTDB): domain Bacteria; phylum Pseudomonadota; class Gammaproteobacteria; order Methylococcales; family Methylomonadaceae; genus UBA4132. The sequence goes on along the minus strand of JBAXNR010000077.1, from coordinate 6,438 downwards.
CCGAAACAAACCCAATAAATCGGGTTTCGCAACAGAGCTAGGCGCGAAATGAATCACGCCGCGCCGCGTGGGAATAAAGCTATTGCTTATCTGTACAGGAGTTCGTCCCAAGCGCGGCACAGCAATTTCTTCAATCACCCCACCGCGTTGAATACTCAAATAACGCATCCACTGGCGAAAACTAATGCCACGTTTGAACCACGGTTCATTATGCAGGGAATAAAATTGCTGTAATTGTGCAGGACTAGGTAGCGTCTCTGCTAACGGCTCAATCAACGCTAAACGGTCATAAATTCTCGGAGTTAAATTAGTGAGGGTGACGCTGTAACGCAAGGGTTCACCGACAGTGCCATAACGTGGTAATTGGCGCGTCATTGACACCCGCAAACGATTAAACACGCCACCCAACAACGAAAAAATCAACAGCACTAGCAAAAACACAAATAATTGATAAGTGGTACTCTGGCGAGTATCTACCCCAAACACAGCACTAGCAATCATAAAGGTGATGACAATATGCCCCGTCAGCGTGAAATGCCGCTTGATCCAATTATCAAAGCGGTAAACATTAAGGTATTGCCGAAGTACAAAACGTTGCCACATAAACTAATTTGATTTTGAGATGAATAATGCAGGGCAGATAGATTTACTATTGAACATAAATGCCATTCCTTGTAAAGAAATGGCATTCATTAAAAAGACCGCTATAACAGGTTTAATTCACTACCAAAGCTTATACAGCTGAGTTAAACAGTTTGGTAATTGCCACACTTAATGGACTGTCTTGATGGCTCACACACCATGCCCACATTTGTGCCAGTGTATTTGTTTCAGCGGCGGTCTGATGAATTTTAGAAAAAGTGCTGTAATAGGGAAAACCAGCAAACTCTATTAGTGGATCTATTAGACGTAGTTTACCCTGCCCTTTCTCAATCTTTGTCTTCAATGTCTCATCAGTGATTTGATTTTGCCAAGTGTTAACTCGAGCGTTTTGTACCCAAAGCACGTTTATTGAATTTGTCTGTGTAATACCCAACAAAGTATTTGGGACAACAGTTAATTTTTGCAAAAAAAAGGCGGGATCGGTTTCATCCCCGTTACCATTAGCGGCATAAAGCCCTGTACGCAACGCATCAAACTCAGCCCCGCTATTATCAAAGACTTGTAAAAACCCCATTGGATCAGTTAGACCCGTAAAAGGGTTGATACCGTCCGCTAGATAATTTTGAAATGGTTTGAGAACATGAAGCGCACTAGGATCATACGCAACACCAAAAAGTGCTGCCATCTGAGTAGCTGCGATAATCTGTCCACCTATACCTAGTACTTCTATGTGTTTAAACAACACATCGTCTCCGTTCACAAAGGCAATGATATTGCTGACTGTACCTTGCACTTGAGCAAGCAAACCTGCAACGCCTGTATTCTCCAAATCACCACCATCAGTAAACTCAGTGTTTTTATTAGCAGCTGCACCTTGAGACACTTGACCAACAGGCCAGTAATTGTATTGCGGTACAAAACTCGTTGTATTTAAATTTTGTATTTCTTCTTGCATAGAAGACAGCTTGCTACGAATATCTTTCAGATCCAGTTGCTCCGCATTGTCTACAAAGCCAGAAAATTGATTACTAAGATGCTCGTCACCAAGTTTCAGCAACCAGTCTATTATTGCCTTCAGAGGGGCTGCCAGTGCAGCCGCATAAAATGCACTGGAACAAGCGGCAATATCAGCAAGTGTGTAAGCTCTTGAAAATTCGGCAGGCACTACTGGTGGTACAGACTTCGACGACAATAAGCTTGAACTAAAACCAAAAGACTCAACGTCACCACCACCGATAGTATCAGTCGCGCAAGGATTAGTACCATAAATCCCTGCCGACACCGCTGAGACCTGCATCGGAATTTGCAGCGGTGCAGACATCAGTGGATACTTCTTGGTGCAATCTTTTCCTATCACATTAGTATTAACGATTAGCATCGGGCAATTTGTTCTGGCATACACAAAATTAGCGTCAGAGAGAGCATTCCCGTTTATAAAAATATTCTTATAGGCGTAATCGTGAGACAGACTGAAATACTTCGCATCGGCATAATTCCAAGGTGTTTCTGTTGTAGCGTTTTTAGAAAACGAATAGCTATAAAGCCCAAAATCAGCCAGTACATTTTTGCCCACAACATACATCCACAGCCATTTTGCCGAGGTTTCTATCTTAATGTCTTTAACTATCATCATGAAGTGAACAAACTCGAAAAGAATGTTTTTATCTGGTTCAATCGGATTAAACTCAAACAGATTGGCAAAATTCTGCGGAACTTTTCCCAGTGCTGACGCAGCCATCTTAGTGACGTTCAAACCGTTTGGCTTATCCTTATCCTTATCATAATAAAGTTGTGATGGAGGGTAGATGTTACCCAGAAATTCGGCATCGGTAATATTCTCAGGGCGAAAAGTGTACAAAACAGCCGCCCAAGTGCCGCCTGAAACCGAAGAAATATAGCGTACATCGTCTAACAGTGTTTTTCCGTTTTCCCCTTGCAACTCGTGTAGCCCAAGTAACTGTCCCCAAGCACAAGTTAATGCACGCGAACCACCACCCGAAAAACACACTGCAACACTTTTACGCTTAGCATCAGCATTATTAACAGTAGGATTAGGGGTATCGTTCGGATAAATATTGACTTGATATTCGTCGTTCATAACAGACTCCTTAATAAATCGATTATCCTGAATAAATGACTTTTAACCTGTAGCATAAATCACTTCTACGCGCTTAGTTATGAAGAGGAAAATGCAAGGTCAAAACCGATTGTATTCGCATAGAAGAACAAGAGCAAGCCTTTAATGATGCCTATGATGGGCATGGAAACAAGAAAAATATGCTTTTACGATTAAGCTATTAGCGCGGAATCGGCAGTTTATTAACGATGTCCTGTACTAACTGATTGGCATTAATACCCGAAAATTTACTTTGCGCAGTGAGATTTAAACGATGAGCAATCACAGGCACAGCGAGTTCTTTAATCACATCGGGTGTGACAAATTCCAAACCATCTATTAATGCCAAGGCTTGCGCGGCTTTCATTAACGTGAGCGATGCTCTAGGACTCGCGCCCAGTTGTACATCGGCAAGCTTGCGGGTTTCGGCAACAATGGCAACGATATAATGTTTCAGTTCTTCACTAATGCGTACTTGCTTCACTTGATGCTGTAATTTGTGCAGTTCATCTAGTGAGATACACGCTTTTAAATCTGTTAATGGATGGTGATTTCCTTGTGCGTTGAGTATCGCCACTTCTTGCGCTTGACTGACATAGCCTAAGCTAAACTTCATTGCAAAACGGTCTAGCTGAGCTTCGGGTAATGGATAAGTGCCGTGAAATTCGACAGGATTTTGAGTAGCAATGACAAAAAATGGTGACGGTAATGGTCTGGCTTGCCGCTCAATACTGACTTGATTTTCTGCCATTGCTTCTAACAATGCCGATTGAGTACGCGGTGAAGCACGGTTAATTTCATCGGCAAGCAAAATATGACAAAAAATCGCCCCTTGCTCAAAGCGAAAGCTTTGTTTCTGTGGGTCAAAAATCGAAATTCCCAAAATATCCGATGGCAATAAATCAGGAGTAAATTGAATGCGCTGAAACTCAGCCTCACAAGACAGTGCTAAAGCTTTTGCCAAGGTAGTTTTACCCGTGCCAGGAACATCTTCCAACAACACATGACCACCGCTACTAAACGCCGCTAACAACCATTGCAAGGTACGCCGCTGTCCAAACAGCACTTGTTCTAATTGCGCGGTGAGTTTAGCAAAAGTGGCGTGGGCTTGTGCGTAGTCTGGTGATAATGTGGTCATGGCGGTGGTTTGAAATGATTGCTGAGTAATTTATGGTCTCATAAAAATGCAGGGGATTATAGCGTTATAGACGGTGAAATAATTCGATAAGACTCTACTTTTGTTTTTACTTTTCACTCTTGTGAAAAAAACCTTGGAGTCCATATAGAGGCGTATTTATATACCGTGAAATTAACGCCTTTAAATATGGACGTTTAAAATATGAACAGTGTTGAATAACTAGACACCTAATCGCTTTACCTTCTCACTTGAATCCAAGAATAATAAAATGCTCAATTTGCTGAAAAATATCCCTACCGTTTGCATCTTTAGCTACCGCCATTAAAAACAAACACTTTCCACCGCTGTTAGCTGCCCAACTTTCACCGACTATATTTTTGTCGCGTGAATCATCATTGGTTCGATAAACTTCGCCTTTATATTCCACCACCAACAAACGCCCATCATTCAATTCCGCCACAAAGTCAGGATAAAAATATCCATTTGCTAAAGGCAAACGAAACGAAGCCTGTTCACGCCTGACTAAATTTCTAATCCAATGCTTAACCTGTGAATTTGAATCGATTGCTTTAGCGCATTCAAACTCTTCACCTGTGCTTTTTAAATCTTCAATAACAGAATAGTAATGTTTAGCGAATTGAAATCGACCCTGATAATAAGGCGGTCGGGCAGGGTAATTGTCTGGCTTGAACTGATACGAAAACTCAAAACTGGTTTCCAGTGAAGTTGCTTCTTCAAATAATGAAAATTGACATTCAAAGCCTTTTTTTGCCGCTTGTTCCCTGTACTTGGCGATTTGTTCATTAATCAGCCTGACTAATACATACTTGCTACGGACTAAGCCCGTTAAAGGAATCTGTCTGGTTTGGGTAAGATAGCGGAGTAAGTGACTGAGAAATAACAAACAACTGGCTTGATTAACATCGGGCTGTTTAACTTTGCGGTCTAACCAACGCACTAAATCCGTTTCTGTAATACCGCTTTCTACCCAATCCAAATTCTCAACGTCACTTTCCCCTGCGGTTTTATAAAACACTTTTTCACCGTCAATATCGACTTCAAAGTGTTTTGCCGTTTCTTTCAATTCAAACTGCGGTAATTCAGCGGGGTAATTTTGTAAAGACCAGTTGCCAGACAAATATAAAAAACTATCAGGCGTTAATAATTCCAGCAAATCATCTTGCACACAGCATAACTGCGGCAATGCGGCGAATACTTCACCACGCATTGCAGGGGCTTTGTTGCTTTCAAGCCGTAAATTATGAAATTCAACTTGTGCGGCAAGGTGTTTTTTTGCCACGCCAGAAACAGTTTTTAATAATTGCTTAGTGACTTGCTCAGGCACAATGCCCACAATCTCTACCTTATACGTTCCATTCGTGGTTTCCGTAACCTTACAAGCCGTATCATTTGGCAATTCAGGATAGCTGGGTAATTCAATCACTAAAGGATTTTCTGGTGGTTTAACAGGTCGTTCGCCATACATATCATCCTGATTCCCACCTTCTCTGATTGAAGAAACCGCCTCCATTGCCTCAAAGCCCATATCAATCAGCTTATCAACCAACAATTGCGCGACCTGTGAAAAAGTCGGTGATGCTAAATGCGCATAGGCACGATTTAACGCTTCAACCTGCCTTGTTTTGGCAAACGGCATACGCAACACACGCCCTAACAACTGTTCAGCATCCGCATCTTTTTTGTAGACCAAAATACTATCGTGAGCCGCCCCTAATCTAAGTCTGTTATCAGGCGAAGTTCTTTTCTGCCAAACTACATTAGCCACAAAATTCCCCCGCCCAAAAACCTCATCCATCATCACCTTCAAATAATGCGCTTCATTGTCATCAATCGACACCCAGATACTGCCATCCTCAGCCAGTAAATCACGCAATAATTCCAAACGCGGATACATCATAGAAAGCCATAACGAATGTTCCAGATTATCGTCATAATGCTCAAACGCTGAACGGGTGTTATACGGCGGGTCAATGTAAATACATTTCACTTTACCCGCATACAACGGCAACAAGGCTTTCAGTGCTTGTAAGTTATCGCCTTGAATCAATAGATTATCGGTATTCACTTCCCCCGCACACAATTCGGGTACGGCTTCAAGTAAACAATAAGGAACTTTCTGAGCGGTGCGTTTTGCGTCAGTCTGGTTAAGCCAGTTTAAGGTGGGCATGGTGTGATTGGTTTTGTCCAGTGTAATCAGTGAGCCGAGGTTATCGTCTTTTCGGCAAGGATGCCGAAATCCAATGCCAAGGATGGTAGTGGTTAATCACATCCGTGTGACTGGATTCTGGCATCCCTGCCAGAATGACGACTATACCCCACTTTCGTTTTCTTGAAATAACACGACATCCAAGTAAGCGTCTTTTCGGCAAGGATGCCGAAATCCAATGCCAAGGATGGTAGCTGTTAATCACATCCATGTGACTGGATTCTGGCATCCTTGCCAGAATGACGACTATCATGCCGCTTTCGTTTTCTTGAAATAACACGACATCCAAGTAAGCGTCATTTCGGCAAGGATGCCGAAATCCAATGCCAAGGATGGTAGCTGTTAATCACATCC
>JBAXNR010000076.1:0-21775 GCA_037133675.1 Methylococcales bacterium | reverse complement strand
TAGTGTCTCTTCCTCATTTTATCAAGGACTTAGGGCTTAAGTTGGCGCATATGGGCGGATACCCCTACCACCCTTGCAATACCCGCGAGTGGAAGCTTTTCCAATAATAACTGATCGACCAATTGCTTTTCTTGCGCTGAGATACGTTTATTCTTCGGATTCTCTACAAACTGCCTAAGACAACCTTTACATCGATATTTCGCTGTCCCAACTCTATTACTACCGTTCTTTACTATATCGCTATGTTCACAATACGGACACTGCATTTTTCACTGCTCATTTCGGCTAAATTTATAATAATATCAAATCACTCACTGTTTATGATTACCAATTTTTAATATCTTTTCTCACCACTTCGACGGAAAACTGCCCGACTGTGATTTGTTTAGTATTCATGCTAATTTTAACTAACTTAAAATACGGGTAGTGCTACACAATGCTACGGAGTGCAAGCTTTGCCCACAAGTGCAAGCAGAGCTTTCCCCAGTATTCATAAAGTAGAACATCGCAGATAATCAACAATAATATAGCCATTAGAGCCAAGGGAAATTAATTCGACTCTTTAACTGCTCGGTCAGTAGTTAACGCATTCCAACCGATGACGATTCGATAAACCAATAACAATATCGTTGGCAACAAAAATAAACCAACACTAATTTCAAGACCAAGCCAAACTGTGGAAAATCCTGCTAAAGAAAACCCCGCTAAAGCCATCCAAGCTGTTTGAATTTGCCAGTTAAAATGAGATTCTAGCCATGTTCCCTGCACGGCATTACGATTTAGGAAGTTGATAGTTACACCCACTAGCAACGGTAAGCCGAAAAGAGCAAAAGATAGTAATTGACACAAATAGACGGTTGTTGCCAGCCGTTTTAAACCTTGTAATTTTTCGTCATTCATAATACACCCACCTTTTTTATTTTTGTTATCTTCAAGTGACAGAAAATAATATCTGTCTTACTAGAGTATAAACCTACAGCCAATCATCAGGATGCTTTTTTCAACATTCCCATACCATTAGGTTTTTTAACGACTTGCAATTGGGCTTTAAAGCGTTTTTGTACCGCTTCAACATGAGAGATTACTCCAACGGTTTTGCCGTGCGTGTGCAGGTTTTCTAAGGTGCTGATAATGATATAAAGCGTTTCCGCGTCTAAATTTCCAAAGCCTTCATCGAGAAATAAGGAATCGACTGAGCGTCCATTATTTGCCAGTTCAGCAAGTCCTAATGCAAGAGCAAGACTGACTACAAAGCTTTCACCGCCCGATAGCGTTTTGGGTAAACGATGCACATTGCCTTGCAAAGTGTCTTCAACAATTAACGCTAAGCCTTGTTCACTGGGTGTTTGCCGTAGGTAATAACGTCCACTAATTTTTTCTAAGATGGTATTGGTTTGAGCGAGTAATTTATTGGCAAGTTGTTGCTGAACCCTGCGGCGAAATACCATGCCATTTTCGCTAGTTAATAAAGCCAGTTCTGCCAAATACGGTTGCGCTTCAGTTTCTTGCTGTTTCAATTGCAATACCAGTGCATCGTGTTTTTGTTTTTGCTTGTTCTGTTCGGTGAGTAATTTTTCTAAGCGTTGAATCTCCAGCGTTGCCAGCTCTATTTGTCCGTTGATACGCTTAAGTTCAGCGTTTAGTTGTTCGGCACTTAACGCGGTTTCCGCTAATTTCAAGTCAGCGTCTAACTCGATACGGGTTTGTTCAATTTCTTGTGTTTTAGCAGCAATATCGCTGTTCAGTCCGCTTAACTGTTGTTCCAGCGCAGTTTGAGATTGTAATAGTGCGAGTATTTCATTCAATGCAGTCAGACTGGAAAACGCAGTATTTTGTATTTTCTCCACCAGTGTTTGCTGTAAATGGCTAAGCTCCGCCGCTTGTTCTGATAACAAACGTTCTCTATCAGCAATCAATTTTTGTTTTTCGATTAGTGCTAATTGTAAACCGACATTTTCTTCGCTTTGTAATTGTGTTCCGACTACCTCAAGCTGTTGTTTGCAATAATTTATTTCTTGTTCACAGATGCTCTGTTTACTGGTTAATAAAGCAATTTCTTCGCTTAGATTTTTATGCCTAAGCGTGGTGCTATGATAGTCCTGCTTACGCGCTGTTAAACGATCAAGTAAAGCCTCTTGTTTATCTTTATTGGGGACTGTTTCGCCCAATAAGGTCAGTTGGTTCACAACTTGTTGTTGCGTGTCGCGTTCTTCTCGTTGGCATTGTTGCACAATATGCTCTAGCTCAATTTGTTGCTGTGTTCGCGCTTCAAAATCAGCAGTGAATGATACAATCGATGTTTGTAAGCGTTCGATAGACGCAGTGCTAGTCTCAATACTGGCTTTTAATTTGGCGATATTTTTTTGTTTCTGACGGTAAAGAATGCCTAAAGCGACAATATTTTTTAGCTCTTCTTTTTCCGCAATAAACAAATCGTCCATTAAACTTAAGTTGTGTATGTCCAACTCTGGAGTTGCCGCATTGAGCCGATTACATAAACTTAGCCAATTTGAACTCAGCCGTTGCCGTCTTGCGTAAGTAGACGATTTATTTTCGTTCTGTTTTTTGGCTTGTTCTAACAGCCGACTCACATTATAAGTTCGCGTGAGTAAATTTTTTATTTTGATTTGCTGATCGATTAACTCTTGTTGAGAATTGCTTAATAGAGGTGGATTTATGCTGAACGGATGTTGCGCCGAGCCACACAAAGGACAGGGTTTACCATCAACCAAATGCTCTCGATAAACCGTCAGTTTTTTCACTAAACCCTCATAAAAAACAACTTTTTCTAGCAGAGTTTTAATGTTTTCTTCGCGTAGCACTTCTTGTTTTAATTCGTCATGATCTGCGATCAGCACGTCAATATCCAGCTCTTCTTGGTCTTTTTTTCCTCCAAACAACGAGAAAAAACTAAACCCTGAGCTGTCAGATAAGCGTTGATATGCCGATGCCACATCATATAATTCTTGAAACGATTTAACTCGCTCTTGTTGCTCCAACTGCAAAGCATCCACTTCTTCCAGCGTGTGTTTTTCTATTAATGTAGCTAATTCATGTTCATCGGCTTCCAGCTCTATTTTGGCATCGGCAATATTTTTTTGCTCTTTTTGAAGTGCAGCTGTGTTGCCGTCCAACGCAGCCGCACTGTCTTTTACTTGCTTAGCGAGTTTTTTATGCTGCCTGTTTAATTCCAGTAAATCAGCTTGTAGCTTAGTTAATTTACCTATTTCTGGAAACTGAGTGAGCAAACCCTGATCCGCCGCGTGGTCATTTAGCCATGCTTCCAATACCGCTAAGGCAGTTTGTTTTTCAGCAATCTGTACTTCTAGGGTTCGTGCTAGCGTTACTTCTGACTGTCCGTTGGCAGTCAACTGTCCTACTTGAGTTTTGAGACTATTGATAATTTGCTGCTGCTCAGTCACCGATTTATTGCTTAAATCACTGGCAACTGTTTTATCACGCGCTAACTTATTTTTTAACTGTGCTAATTCAGTTTGCAACGCGACTAATTCTGCCTTGCTTTGGGTAATTTCCTGATTTCTATCATTAATCAAATCGACTTGTTCTTTAAAGACTAAGGCATTTTTATTAGCATCAATTCGTTCTAATTGTTGCTGAAGCTGTTGTGCATCGATTTTAGCGCGGGTTAAATTATTCTTCTGCGCATTGATTTTCGCTTGGACAAAAGCAATATTTTTAACAGCAGCTTGTTGCTCCTTAAGCGTATCCTGCTCAACGCGAAGTTCAGCATACTGTTCTTGGTAATCGATTAAATCATGCTCACAGGCTTGTTGTTTTTCAGGGGGCAGTAAAGAAATAGTAGCAAATTTTTGTTTTAGCTGGTCGATACCCTGTTGTGCTTGGTTGGCTTGGTCAATGACTTGATTTTTATAATCGGCATAAATGTCGGTGCTGATTATTTTTTCCAGAATATCCATGCGCTCAGCATCAAGCGCGTTAAGGAACGCAGCAAAATCACCTTGCGCCAATAAAATAGAACGGGTGAAATTACGAAAATTCATCCCTGTAATATCAGTAATCTGAGTGCAAACTTGCTGTGCTGTCGTTGCCAATACCTCACCTGTCGTTAGTCGCACCAACTGCATTACAGCCGCTTGTAATTCGCCAGTCGATTGCCCACCCGCCCGCTCAACACGCCAGCTTGATTGATAGCGTTCAGAGTCTAAAGAAAATTCAATAATCGCAAAACATTCAGCGGTTTGTTCAGTCATTACATGGGCGGCAGGTTTATCAAAACGAAAAGTTTCACCATACAAGCCTAAGGTAATTGCATCTAAAATACTGGATTTACCCGACCCATTAGGTCCAGTAATCGCAAAAACCCCCGTATCCGAAAACGGAGCCTCAGTAAAATCGATGCGAGTCTCGCCTTCTAATGAGTTGATATTTTTAAAGAAAATATTCAGTATGCGCATAATGTTTTGATTTTAAAGTATTTTTTATTTTCAGTGTATTTTCTGCTACACTCATTGGTACACAAAAGTGATAATGGTAAAGCTGACAATGACTCGATAGTGGATTGCGTGCTATCTGGAATCTCTTTGATTTTTACCGCTACCAAAAAATTAAGTCTTGTATGATACGGTATAAAACGCATTAGGACAAAAGGGCGTTTTGAGTGTTAATTATTGGCTAGTGGCGACTGGGTAAGTTAGTGTTTAATATTGTTGATAATTGTGAAAGCAGTTTTGACCTTGATTGTCGTGATGTGCCTATACTTTTCAGGACGTATCACTTACAGTAAATACGATAAGGAGTAAACGATGGACTATTTTTTAATAGGTTTTTTTATAACTATTGTCTTTATTATCCTTGGTCTACGAATGGATCAAGAGTATGAACGTGGGGTTATTTTTAGACTGGGGCGATTTTTAACGGTAAAAGGACCTGGACTTTATTGGATTATTCCTTTTATTGATAGTAAACAGCAAGTTGATATTCGCACCAATACCGTCGATATTGAATCACAAGAAACGGTGACTAAAGACAGCGTGACGATAAAAGTCAATGCGGTGATGTATTACAAAGTAACCCATCCAGAAAAAGCTATTATCTCGGTGTATAACTACCGAAACGCCTCTTATCAAGCAGCGTTGACAGTGTTGCGTAATGTTATCGGTCAGCACCAATTAGATGAAGTGTTACGCGACCGTGATAAAATCAACCAATCCATCAAAGAAATGGTAGATCAAATTACTCGTTCATGGGGCTTGAGTATCGAGCTGGTTGAAATGAAAGATGTCGAATTACCCGAAAATATGCAACGAGCAATGGCGAAAGAAGCCGAAGCGGTCAGAGAGAAACGAGCGCGTATTATCAAAGCTGAAGCAGAATTTGAAGCCTCACAAAAATTGTCGGAAGCCGCTCAAGAAATTGCGCACAATCCTATGGCATTAGAACTACGGCGTATGCAGATGATTACCGAAGTGGGAGCAGAGCAAAATACCACTACCATAATTTTAATGCCGTCTGAGTTTATGGCGATGGCACAAGCAATTGCGGAAAAGTTAAATAAATGAAAACTGGTCTGAGAGTAAAGCCACCAAGGATTAGCAAACTTTGATTGTCAATTGTTATATACAATGCTTCAAAATTCCTCGTGTAAGTGAACACTATGTTTAATTTCGTCCGATGTAGTTTGAAGTGGCTGAGCATGATTATTATCATACTACTGACAGGTATTGGTAATTTAGAAGAGCGTAGTTATCAGCCCACTTATAGCTCAAAAAAACCGCAGTCAATAACGGAATATATAGTGGGCATTCATCCGTTACACAATCCGCAGCGTTTGATAGCAGTGTACGCCCCAATTCTGGACACTATCAATAGTCAAATTCCAGAAGTGCAGTTCAAATTGGAAGCATCGCGTAATTATGAGGAGTTTGAAGCAAAGCTATACGCGGGGCATTTTGCGTTTGCTATGCCTAATCCCTATCAAACGATACAGTCTCTAAAACACGGGTATCGGGTGTTTGGCAAAATGGGTGATGATGAGGTTTTTCGAGGCATTATTTTAGTACGCAAAGATAGCGGTATCGATAAAGTAACTGATCTCAAGGGCAAGGCGGTTTCCTATCCAGCCGCAACGGCACTGGCAGCAACTATGATGCCACAATATTATTTACATACCCACGGTATTGATGTTAATCACGACATTGAAAACCGTTATGTTGGCTCGCAAGAATCTTCGATTATGAGTGTATTGCGTGGTCATGTTGCAGCGGGTGCTACATGGCCAGTACCTTGGAAGGCATTTTGTACAGAACACCCCGACATGGCAGATCAGCTAGTTGTAAAATGGGAAACCCAGCCTTTGCCAAACAATGGCTGGGTGGTACGCGAGGATATTCCCGCACCTATTGTTGAAAAGTTCGCTCAACTGTTATTTAGTCTGCATGAAAACCCGTCAGGCAAGACACTGTTAGCGCAATTACCTATTTCTAAATTTGAACCCGCCACCGCTGAAACTTATCGTCCAGTACATGATTTTCTGGAAAAGTTTTCCAAAACGGTTCGTAAAATCGAGTATTGAGAAAAATGCTTTTCATGAATCGACTTCGATATTTGTTTGCACCACTGACCCGCGTGTGGAATCAATCTATTTGCCGCCAGTTAACGTGGTCATTTTCCCTTGTTTCTTTGCTCATTATTATTGGCATGGGGTGTTTGCTTTTTTCTTTTCAACGGGATTTTCTTTACGCCCAAAATACTAAAAACACGCTTGATTTAGCACGAACATTATCCTTCAGCAGTGTATCGTGGGTGTTGACCAATGACATTGTTGGTTTGCAGGAAGTGTTACAAGGGGCATCGGAAGCTACTGACCTCAAATTTGCTACCGTGCTTTCACCACAGGGTGAAGTATTGGCTTCAACTAATCCCGCTTATATCGGGCAGTTTTTTAACGATACTCTTAGTCAACACTTGCTAACACAGCCAGCAGAGCCGCAAATTTTGCTGAATGAAAGTAATTTAATCGATGTTGCCGTACCCATTAAAACAGGCAATCGCTTGATAGGCTGGGTACGCGTTGAATTGACGCAGAATACAGCAAATGCCAATTTGCGCAAACTCGCGTTTGCAAGCATGGCTAGCGTACCGTTGTTTTTGTTAGTGATTTCTATCATCGCTCGGCTATTGGCGAGTAAGCTGACTAATGGCTTAAATCATCTAATAGCTGTTGCCACAGATGCCGAGCATGGGCGATCTTTTCAACGTGAGACAATTGAGTACCCTAATGAAATCGGCGTATTAACACAGCATTTGTATCGAATGCTGGAAGCCATCGATGAAGAAAAAAAGGCAGAAGTACAATTGCGTACCTTTTACCAATTGGATTTGGTGGGTTTAACGATTACATCGCCTGAAAAAGGTTGGATTCGCGTCAATGATTGTTTGTGTAATATGCTAGGCTATTCAGAAGAAAATTTGCGTCAGATGACGTGGGCAGAATTGACTTATCCTGATGATTTAGCCGCTGATGAACAGCTATTTGAAAAACTTTTGGCGAATGAAATCGATGGTTATAGCTTAGAAAAACGTTTTGTAACGCGTACAGGCAAGATTGTTTTTACCAAGATAGTGGTGCGATCTGTGCGTAAACATAATGGCGAAATTGATTATGTGTCGGCAATGGTCGAAGACATTAGCGACCGCAAGCAAGCAGAAATAGAGCTTAAAGAATATAAGGATCACCTCGAACAATTAGTCGAACAACGTACAATCGCTTTATTGCTCGCTAAAGAAGCCGCCGAAGCCGCCAATATCGCTAAAAGCACTTTTATTGCCACCATGAGTCATGAGCTACGCACACCGTTAAATGCAATTTTGGGCTTCTCTGAATTAATGAGTCAAGACAGCACTAGCACTGCCGATCAAAAAGACACGTTGGCTATTATTAATCGCAGCGGTGAACATTTGCTCAGTATGATTAATGATGTGTTGGATATTTCAAAAATTGAATCAGGACACTTTGAATTAACCAATTCAGCCTGTGATTTGCTAAAACTGATAAACGATATTGGTAATATGGTCAGTGGTCGTGCAGCCAATAAGGGCTTAAGTTTTAGAGTAGAAATAGCGAGTGATATAACGAGCTATGTGAGTGTCGATAGCGGTAAATTACGGCAAGTGCTTATCAATTTGCTGGGCAATGCTATCAAATTTACTCACCAAGGTGGTGTCGTATTACGCGCCCATACGCGACCATTAACGACGAATGCGATGGTGATGCTGAATATCGAGATTGTTGATAGCGGAATGGGAATACCTATAGACCAGCAAGCCGAACTGTTCAAACCGTTTGTACAATTAAATTCAGACGCGCAAGGCACGGGCTTAGGGCTAGCCATTTCTAAATCCTTGGTAGAACTGATGGGCGGGCAACTCAGCGTTAGCAGTAACGTGGACGTAGGTTCAGTATTCAAAATTGCGTTACCACTCTCTATTGCAAATACAGACGGACTTGCTGCTCAAGAAAGTTGGCATCCTGTTAAAAGCATCTCGCCTGATCAACCTGCATGGCGATTATTGATTGTTGATGATAATGCCGATAGTCGCTTATTGTTGAACACCCTACTAAAAACCGTGGGTTTTGAAGTGCGTGAAGCAGAAGATGGTCAACAAGCCATTAGCGCGTTTGAACAATGGCAACCGCATTTAATCTGGATGGATATGCGTATGCCTGTGATGGATGGTTATCAAGCCACAGCTAACATTCGCCAATTGAACGGAGGCAAGGCGGTTAAAATCATTGCCTTGACTGCCAGTGCTTTTATCGATCAACACGATAGCATCATTAATGCGGGCTGTGATGCAGTGCTACACAAACCGTTTCACATTCCAGAGATTTTTACCGCACTGGCAAACCTGCTAGGAGTTAACTTTATTTATGAAGATACCTTAGAATCCGCATCATCGACTGTTGTGGAAATAACCGTTGAAATGCTAACCACGCTACCTATTCCACTGCGACAACAATTACACGAAGCCGCGTTAAATTTGGATATTGAAGAAACCGACGCGGTACTCGCTCAAATTCGCCTCATCGCTCCCGCCATTGCCGATGGCTTGCAACAATTGGCAGCTCATTATCAATTCGACCAAATTATTGATCTGGTTACGGCTGCGGACAGTGAGTGAAATCTGTACTTGATTCCACTCCAAAATACAGAATGTAGTGCGTGTGCTAACGTAGCTTATAGTGGACTTGCACCCATGAATACGCGCCATTTTTTACTTGTTCAGAGATACTGCCATCAGCATTTAGTAATTCCATTGCCGAAAAAGGTTGTGAGCTTGCTACGACAGTTATAGTACCCTCACCAGCGTCGCCTTCTATAGGAAGATCAATACCTTTAGGTGGAAAAATCTGTTTTTCCGTGTCAGGGAGTAATTTATCTGACTGACGGGGATTAGGACGTAAGGTTGTTACTACGCCTTTAGTATCGCGGTCAATCACTCGAACATAGCGAGGCTGTGTCAGGGTAAAACTCAAATGGAAGGGTTCACCGCTTTTATATTCGGGTTTTAGTTCTAGGTGTATGACTTCATCGGCACTATAACCTCTAGCATTTAGGTCAGCGATTCTTTTTAGTTCAGCGAGTTTCTGAGCTTCTTGTTCAACAACAAGTTTAGCCGCATCTTCTTTGGCTTTTTGTTCAGCATTTAGATCAGCGATTCTCTGAGCTTCTTTTTCAGCTGCAAGTGTAGCCGCATCTTCTTTGGCTTTTCGTTCGGCGATTCTTTTTAGTTCATCATCAGATTGTTGCTCTGGGGGTGGAGGTGGGGGTAGTGAGATATGCTTATCAGGTTTAAACACTACCAACAAACTTATAATAAGCACTACGCCACCACCAATGCTGCCGTATTTTACCCAAGGTGTTTTAACAGGACGCAATTTATCCAATAACTCACGGATACTAGGAGTACGCAGGTCTCTTTCAAAAGCTAAGGCTTTATTTAAAGCCTCCATTTGCTTAGTGTTTAAACCATGAATCGGTTCGGCTTTTTTACTTCTTCTTTTAGGATCAAAAAACTTTTTTCCCGTTAGTATTTCGTAAATAACACAGGCAAATGAATAAATATCATCGCGGGGATCGGGAGGATCACCCAGTCGTGTATCAGGCGAGGCATAGGCTAGTGTAAATGCGCCAATGTCATCGCCATTAAATTTTGTTCTATCGTCTTCGTTTTCATTTATTTTGGACGCAATGCCAAAATCGAGCACTTTCACGACACCTTCCTTGGTGATGAAAATATTTCCAGGTTTGATGTCACGGTGAACGATGTTGTGTTCATGCGCAAAAGCGAGAGCGTTGCCAACACCTTCAATAATGAACCATGCGTGAGCCAAAGACGTTGATTGACGATTGATGTATTCACTCAATGTTTGCCCAGTGAGGTATTCCATGGTCATGAACACATTGGTACCGTCTCGACCAAAGTCGTAAACTTTAATATTGTTCGGACACTCGGAGAGCATTTTGATACGGTCAAATTCTCTGAATAAGCCCATGACCAGCTCTTTATTATCTGACAACTCTGGTTTTAATACCTTGAGAGCCACATAAGGGTCTCTTGCGTTGACTTCTGCCCAGTCTTTATTCAGTGCTTTAAAAACGCTACCCATACCACCTTCACCCAGCACCTGAACCAGTTCATAGGTATTTTTTATCACACTACCTACTTCTAGTGGTGTGGCAGGAAATGAACCTGTATTGGAATAACTATTTGTATTTGTCGTGGGTTGAACGCGCTGTTCATTGCTTGTTTGCTTTGTTGAAGAACTGGTAGGCGGAGTTGAATTGAGTATTGTCTGCTCATTGCTGGAGTCTACTGATTGAACACGCGTAACATCAGTATCGTTGTCAACGCGAGTAATACCCGTATCACTCTTAACAAGGGTAACATCCGTATCATGGTCAACACGATTAACACCCGTATCACTTTTAACAAGGGTAACATCCGCATCATGGTCAACACGATTAACACCCGTATCACTTTTAACAAGGGTAACATCCGTATCGTTTAAATCAGTATTCGATTTTTCTGACATAAAAGAATCAAGCCTTAAAATTAACTTTGACAAAATAGCATCGCCCATTATTGATTAAAAGCGATGGGCGACGACTTATTTTGCGAGGGGAGTTTAAGCGTCCTGAATCTCTTGTTCGTCACCTAAAAGGTAGGCGACTAACATTATTTGAATAATTCAGCGCGATATTTTCACTAGGCTAACGGTGTTTTATGACAAACAGTGTCAGCCCATATTTTTACTATTTAGCAACAAAGCGTACTCGTCGATTAACTTCACTGTCTGGATGCTTAGGATCGAGTAGCTCCTCTTTACCTTTACCAATAATTTCGATATGGTCAGGTTGAACACTGAAATTACTAACCAAAAAATCTTTTACAGAGGCAGCTCGTTGTTCAGATAGCGTTTTGTTATAAGATTGACCGCCAACAGCGTCAGTATGACCTTCAACGATAAAACTCTGATCTTTTAAGTCTTCAGAAACCAATGCTTGCCCGACAGGTGTAAGTTGTTCCTTCGCAGTATCAGTCAGTTTTGCTGACTTATAGTCAAAGACAATTTCCATAGATATTGCTGACTCAGACTTCGTCCCCAATGATTCCATAGAAATACTGCGTGTTTTAGGCTTGCCATTCGCATCCAACTTAGGCTTAAAAAAAGCTTTAACTTCTTCGGCAGTTATCTTTCCCTTGCCAACATTCTTTTCATCAGCACCAGCGACTTTTGTCAGTGCAATTATGCCAAATAGACAAAATAATAGATGTTGTGTTTTCATAAAATACCCCAAATAAATATTAAAACAAAGAACGCTACGCCAGTGGCTTATCCATTTGACCGAATGAATTAACAGCGTCGTAGATTATAGCGATACCATGATTATACATAACTTCTCATTACCCACAAACGAACATAGCCTCTCAATTTTATAGCAAACAGCGCGTGTCAATACCTTTACTTTCTAGCAATAATGCGTACTCGCCGATTGACTTCACTGGCTGGATTATTGGGATCAAGTAAGTCACTTTTTCCTTTACCAACAACCTGAATATTAGTAGATGGTAGGTTGAAAGCCGTCACTAAAAAACTCTTTACCGAAGCGGCACGTTCTTCAGACAATGTTTTGTTATACGCTTGACCACCCACACCATCGGTATGACCTTCAACGACAAAACTCAGGTTTGATAATTTTCCAGAAGCCAATGCTTCACCCACAGGTCTGAGTTGTTCCTTGGCAGTCGCAGTCAACTCTGCGGAGTTGTAACCAAAGATAATTTCCATAGACAACGCTGCCTCAGTGTTACTTGAGGCGGGCATTGGAATGGGTTTTGGTTTGCTAGGTTTTGGTTTGGTTGACGAAGGTCTGGCATCCAGTCTACTCATATCAATAGAGCGACTGTTGTCTTTTTTAACATCGCCTTCATAATCAGCATCTTCGGGTGTAGCACTTGGATTAGCATTAGAAGGGTCGAGAGCATTAATCACGTCATCGGCTGATGGTACTTTTTTACCAAAATTAACTTCAGCATAAGCGACATTGGTTAAAATCATTATGCCAAACAGACAAAATAACAGGTGTTGTGTTTTCATAAAAATACCCCAAAGAAATATTAAAACAAAGAACGCTTAGCCAACTAAGCTAGTAGCTTATTCATTTGACTGAATGAGTTATCAGACTGTGAATGGCGTTATTTCATTAACTTATACAGCTAACTCCACCAATTATACATAATTTCCCCTTGCCCTCAAACGAAATGGCAATTCCATTTTCAGTTTTTATAACATCATCCTACCCGCTATTTTTAGGTTTCTTAGCTTTAACTGCACACTAAACGATTGTGCTATACAATGCGTACTTTTAACTTAGATGGAATTCATCATGACAAATTACCCAGAAAAAACCTGTTCAATAGAACGTTTAATCACGCATCCAAAATCAGTTGCGGCTGCCAAAGCAGGGTTAAAAACCCAACAACGCCGTAACGGTGTCTATGGTTATCCCGAAGAAGAGTTTGAATTAGACGGCGTGACTTTTGTTATCACGGATTTACAACATGAGCGTTTAGGCAATATGACCGATGAACACGCTCAAGCAGAAGGTTATCCTACCTTAGCACTGTACAAAGATATTATTTTAAAAATGCACGCGGGTATGAGTTGGGATGATGAAGGTCACGCGTGGGTACATAGCTTCGCTATTAAATAGCAATTTGAGGAGGAAAATAAACTATGTCACTATTAGATTCGTTTACCAAGAAAAAAAAACTGAGTGCCGCTATTAGTCAAACTGCAAAAGCGCGTCTGAGCGAAGGCACAACTGCTGACCATTTATATAAAGGGGCTTATCACGATTATGCCGAGGTGTTAGTGGGTGATCCACTACGTTCTGACACATTGTATAACTGGGGCTTTGCGTTATTACATCACGCAAAAGCTAAAACAGGCGATGAAGCTATCAAGCTATATCAAGAGGCGATTGCTAAATTTTCTTTTTGCTTACTGCTAAACCCCTCGTATTTAGGTGCGGCGATTGATGGCGGCGTGGCTTATATGGATTTAGCCAGATTAAAAGCCGTTGATTTTAATGATGAATTATACGAAGCCGCACGAGTTTATTTTGAACAAGGCAATGCCATTCAGGCAGGCACGGCTTCTTATAATCTTGCCTGTATTTATGGCTTACGCGATGAAGGTGAAGCCTGTTTAGCGGCTTTACAAGAATCTAAAAGCAAAGGCAGCTTACCCGACGTTGATAGCATTGTTAACGATCCTGACTTGGATAAGGTTAAAGACCAGCCTTGGTTTGTGGCATTTTTAGCGGCATTGAACGAAAAATCGGAAACTATTGTCGCTGAAAACACCCAGCTTGTAAGTGAGCCAGTAGAACCGAAAGAACTCTAAAAAGCTATCAACGACAAAAACACTGTTAATGCGGAATAAGCGAATAAAAGCTATTTGCTAAAAATTGTTGTGGCTATCGGTATTCAATATTCGATAGCCACACTCAGATCAAAGCTGAAATAGATTATCGTCTTTTTGTTTTCTTACCCACAGTGCGAAAATAATAATCGCCCAGCCGCGTATCGCAATTTCGATATTCAAACACAAAGACAGAAACCAACCACCTGTCGATGGCCAGCCCATCCATATCATAAAACCCATAATAATCGCTGCAAAACCGCCAATAGAAGAAAGAGCTGCATTCGGCAACTGCATGGCATAAATCAGAGTAATGCGCACAATACCGCGTGCAATAAGATAACTGGCAATCATTAAACTAAAACGAGCGGGCTCTTCTGCGACGCTAAAAACAATTAAGGCACCGATAACAGCGTCCAATACCCCAACTTGCAGATTTTGTAAAAAGTCGCGGGTTTCTTTGGCAAGGAAGGCATCAAGACATTCAACCACGCCTAACGCTAAAATAACCATGCCACTAATAGGTAGCCAAGACAGTTCTTTTGCTGACAAAACAACAACATTAGAGCGCACGGTACCGATTAACACTAGCCCGACACCTATTAGCATAATGACAATGCCCTGTGCGACTAAGCGTCGCCAATCCATGTCAAAACGCTCATCGCGAAAAAATTTTTTAAATGGGTTCATGTGATTGTTTTCTCATAACAGTGTGGAGCAAACTAAACTTTAAAGAATGACTGGCATATTTTACTTCAAAACCATCATAATTTATGAATAACAAGCAGCCAATAAGCTTTGTAACTTAGCCAAACCTAAGCGTCGAGTTAATTCAATATTATGTTGCGGAATATTATCAGGGTTAGGGTAATGACGAACCGCTTCTTCGATACTGCTTTCTCGCAATAAATGCAACATGGGATAAGGTGAACGGTTGGTATAATTGGCAGGGTCATCTTGAGCCGCCCCTTCAAAACAGTAATTAGGATGAAAACTTGCCAGTTGATAAACGCCTTCGTAACCTTGCTCGTTTAATAATGCTTCTGCTAATGCTAAAAAATCCAGATAATCATCAAAGTTACTAAACGCTCGTGCATAAATTAGCAAGGTAGTTTCAATATCAGTATCGCTATTCAACCGTTCAACTTCAGTCATCATAGCCAACAAACAGTTTTCAATCTCTGCATTCTGATCGACGCTAAAATGAATACTACCACGTTCTTGTTCATGTCTTGCGAAAGGGCAAAGATTGTAGCCGATAATAACTGTGTTCAACCACATTCGTGTCCCACTGATGTAGGCTTGATCTAATTCTGTGTTAGCGTTCATTTGTAGAAGATTCCAATGATAAAATAAAATCCCATTGCGTTTTGCTGACGGGCATAATGGATAAGCGATTACCTGCTCTTAACAGGGTAAAATCTGCCAACTCTACTTTGGTTTTGAGTTCTTTTAAGGTAATAGTGCGTGATAATCGCCTGATATATTTCACATCTACTCTTATCCATCGCGGATTAGCGGGATCGCTTTTTGGATCAAAATGTTTGTCATCAGGATTAAATGCTGAATCATCGGGATAACCTTCTTTAGCCACCTCCATAATGCCAACTATCCCCACTTCGGCGCAATTAGAATGATAAAAAAATACCAAATCGCCTAATTTCATATCATCACGCATCATATTTCGTGCCTGATAATTACGCACACCATCCCACGGTTCAGTTTGTTGGGGGCGTTGCATTAAATCATCAATACTAAAAGTATCGGGTTCGGATTTCATTAGCCAGTAGTTCATTGTGCGGCTCTTTCCGCTTCTGTTTTTGCCACCTTATCGCGTAAATACACTGGCATAGCCAGCTCAACAGGAACAGCTAAACCTTGCGTAAAACCCTGCCCCCCTAAACGGGCAATCAACGCGGCTCTAGGTAACACATCGCTTTCATAATGACTAACTCGCCCCGCTAATCGACTAATTAGTTTGTCCGCATAAACACCCCATGCTGAACCAATGCCCACACCTGAACTTTCAATAGGACAATCCACTAATTCAGCCGCAATTACCGCTTCATTGCCAATCAACTCAGCAAAGCCTAGCGCGTTACGTTGATACACACCCCAAAAAATTTCTTCCATACGCGCATCCATAGCGGTAAAGGCAAATGAATAATCGCTACGATCAAAAAAATCTTGTGCCATTGCTGCCAACGTTGACACCCGCACCACGGGTAAATCCAAACCAAACGCCAGACCTTGAATCACACCTGTGGCAATGCGTATGCCTGTAAATGAACCAGGCCCACAACCAAACGCCAGCGCGTCTAGCTCTGTAGGCTTTAAACCCGCTTCCCGCATCAGTTCATCAATCATGGGTAAAATCAGTTTCGTGTGGTGTCTAGGCGCGAGTTCAAAGCGTTCGCTAAGCACACCATCGATAGATAACGCCGCCGAGCAAGCTTCAGTCGCGGTTTCTACGGCTAATAATTTCATTGTTTCGTCTCTGCTTGGAAAAAGGCTTGCACATCGGCAATATCGCGTGTGCGGCGCATAGGCGGAATGCTATCTAAAAAAGTTTGTCCGTAAGATTTTTTTAATAACCGTGGATCACAAATCATCAACACCCCTCTGTCGGTCACATCGCGTAATAATCGCCCTATGCCTTGCCGTAATGACAACACAGCGGCGGGAACTTGATAATCCATAAACGCATTTTTACCTTGCTGGGTCATCGCATCTAATCGGGCTTTTAAAACAGGATCACCAGGGGACGCAAACGGCAGTTTATCAATAATCACACACGATAAGGCTTCACCGCGCACATCAACACCTTCCCAAAAACTAGCAGTGCCTAATAACACCGCATTGCCCGCTTTTTGAAATTGCTCTAATAATCTATTTTTTGACACTGTGCCTTGAACTAATAAGGGATAATCTAATTGATCTTCCAACAATTCAGCCGCTTGTTTCAAGGCACGATGACTGGTAAATAGAAAAAATGCACGCCCGCGACTAGCCTGCAATACAGGTATGGCAAATTCAACAACACGCGCAATAAAATCAAAATTGTTAGGTTGTGGCAAGTCTTTGGGATGATAAAACAAGGCTTGTGTCGCGTAATCAAACGGGCTTTCCCAGCGTTCGCTGGTCGCGCTAGTTAAGCCTAAATTATGCACAAAATGATCGAAGCGATTAGCCACGCTTAAGGTCGCTGAAGTAAAAATCCACGTTGCTGGGTGTTGCTGCATAAAGCCTTGAAATTCATTGGCAATATTCAATGGCGTGCGGTTCAGGCTAAAGGTTTTTTTATGGGTTTCAAACCAACGTATCCATTTGCCATCGGGCGCGTCTAACAACAGTTTTAAGTGTTGGCTTAATTCATCACAGCGTTTATTACAGGCTTCCAAGGCTTTACTTTTAACAGATGCGCGGGTTAATTGCTCGCCAAGCTGGTGTAATTGGGTTTGCAGTCCATTCAAGGACTTCACTGTATCAGGTGTGTTGGTGATTTCTTGCCAATCGCCACGTTTTTGTTCCACACCAAAAGCGAGACGTAAGTTTTTGACTTGATGTTCCAAGGCTTCAGCGGCGGTGCGTAGTGCAGGAATATCACTGGCATCTTTAAAATATTCCATCAGCGCGTCTTCTGCCAAATCACTGAGTTGTTTGGCACCCACTGTGATACCTAAAAAATTCGAGGCAGTTTCCGCAAGTTGATGCGCTTCATCGACAATCACCACGTCAGCATTGGGCAATAATTCACCAAAACCTCCATCACGCAATGACCAATCCGCGCATAATACATGATGATTAACCACCAAAATGTCCGCTTCTTTGGCTTTTTTACGCGCTTTGACTAAAAAACAATCGCCATAATCATCACAATCCTGCCCTAAACAATTATCCAGCGTAGAAGTTGCGTTATACCAAACAGGATCAGTATCAGCAACACTGCCCATTTCAGCAATATCGCCTGTTTCAGTGCGTTTTGACCAAGTGTTAATTTTTGCCAATGATTTTGCATCTTCTTTACTAAAACCGATATGCGAAGTGAGTGAATTTTCTAAACGGTAAGTGCATAAATAATTAGCCCGTCCTTTTAATAGCGTGGCAACAAACGGATGTTTAATTGCCTTACGAATCAACGGTAAATCTTTATTAAATAACTGGTCTTGTAAATTTTTTGTGCCTGTCGAGATAATTACTTTCTTGCCCGACAAAATTGCAGGCACTAAATAGGCAAAGGTTTTGCCCGTCCCCGTACCCGCTTCGGCAATTAAATGTTGTTGGTTTTCTATCGCGCTATTAATTGCCTCAGCCATCTCAAGCTGCGCAGTTCTCGGCTGATAACCCTTGATGATTTTCGCTAACGCGCCATGATGGCTAAAAAATGCAGTTAATATGGTCACTTAAATTATGGCTGTCACTAAAGGATAAATCCGTACATAGTAGAATAATGTGAAAAAAAATGCTCACATTTCTAAACATCATCCTGCATAGCGTGAGTGATTGCAAGAATTGAGTCCAGCTAATTGACAGCGTGTTTTACGGCGTGAGTACGAAATAGTACTGACAAAACTACATGTTATTCTTACTAATACGAGGGTAAGTGTATGGGCAAGTTCATTAAAACAGATAAAAATAGCCAAGAAATCTAACGAGATTAATACTTTACCAAAGCAAGCAGTTTTGAGACCATAGCGGGACAATAACAATAAATAGAAAACTTTTTGAAAAGAACGTCGTGCATAAACAAACTCCACATTATTTAGTCGGTATCGACTTAGGAACAACGCATACGGTTGTGGCATACACCAAAGCCGATAATAGCAATCGAGACATTCAACTTTTTCAGATTGAGCAGTTAGTTGATTTAGGGCAAGTAGCGGCTAGACCGTTATTACCCTCCGTGCGCTATCATCCTGCCGAAGGTGAATTATCGGCGACAGACCTAGTTTTTTCTACCGAAGGTGATAATGCTATTATTGGTGAAGCGGCACGTTTATTAGGCGCGAAAACCACAGGACGCTTAGTAACCAGTGCGAAAAGTTGGTTATCGCATCCGTCTGTCGATCATAGCGCGGAAATTTTGCCGTGGGGTAGTAGCGATGAAATAGCCAAAGTATCGCCGATTGATGCCAGTGCCAGTTATTTAGCCCATATTCGTACCGTATGGGGACATAAGTTCCCCGATGCACCGTTAGAAAATCAGGATTTAGTCATTACCGTTCCTGCATCATTTGATGAAGGGGCGCGTTCTCTGACCTTGGAGGCAGCGCGTAGCGTTGGTTTACATAATGTGCGCTTGCTGGAAGAGCCACAAGCCGTGTGTTATGACTGGTTACGCCGTAATGCAGAACAGCTAAAACAAAAATTGGCGAATGTGCATTTATTGCTGGTCTGTGATGTGGGTGGTGGCACTACTGATTTAACGCTAATTAAAGTCGAACAAGGTGAAATAGAACCCAAACTGACGCGTATCGGTGTCGGCAATCATTTAATGCTAGGCGGAGACAATATTGATTTAGCCTTGGCGCGACTCACAGAAAACCGTTTAAACAATGGCGAAAAACGCTTGTCAGCCGCTGAATTATCGCAGTTGATTGAACAATGTCGCTTAGTCAAAGAACGCTTATTGGCAGAAGACGCACCTGAATCCATGACCGTCACGTTATTGGGCGGTGGTTCAAAATTAATCGGCGGTTCGCGTTCAGTTACATTAAACCGTGAAGAAGTGAGAACACTGGCGTTAGATGGTTTTTTTCCGCTGTCAGGGTTGAATGATTTACCCGATAAAAAACGCAGTGGCGTGGTGGAATTTGGCTTGCCATACACTGCCGATCCCGCCATTAGTAAACATATCGCGGCATTTTTAAATTTGCATCGAGTCGCCGCACAAGACGCGCTAGGTGGACAAGGCGTAGTTCCTGACGCACTGTTATTAAACGGTGGCGTATTTCGCAGTCAACCTATTACTGAAAGAACACTAGGCTTATTGGCTTCATGGGGCGATACCTCCCCTACCCTGTTGGAAAATATTCACCCTGAGTTGGCGGTAGCGTTTGGTGCAGTTAGTTATGCGATTGCTAGACGTGATAAAAAATTAAAAATTGGTGGCGGCGCGGCGCGGAGTTATTTTCTATTAGTCGATACCGATGATTCAGCTAATCAGCAAGGTATCTGTATTTTGCCCAGAGGTAGTGAAGAAGATGAGGAAGTCATTCTAACAAATCACCGCTTTGCCTTGCGTTTAGGCACACCTGTGCGTTTTCATTTAGCCTCCACCACAGGCGATAGCGAGTTTAAATCGGGTGACGTGACCGACATAAGCGATGACTTCCATTCCTTGCCACCGTTAGCCGTTGCCTTTGCCAGCGATAATCTACAAGCGGAAGCGATTGTACAATTAGGTGTCACTCAAACCGAAATCGGCACGTTAAAAATTCAATGCGTATCGGTGGAGAATCCTGCTCAACGCTGGGATGTGGAATTTCAAATTAGAAAAAAAGCCCGTGTCATGCTGGATTCCACATTGCCCAGCCAATTTCCCGCAGTGGTGGAAAAAATACAGGCAGTATTCGGCTCTAAATCCAAACAAATAGACCCTAAAGCCGTTAAAAACCTACGCGCTGAGTTAGAAAAATTATTAGCCTGTGATCGTAGTGAATGGGCTACGCCATTATTAAGAGCTATGTTCACCACCTTATTGGACGGCGCGAAATTTCGCCGCCGATCCGAAGCTCATGAGCGTGTCTGGCTCAGTCTTATCGGTTTTTGTTTACGACCAGGTTTTGGTTATCCCTTGGATGATTGGCGCGTGGAACAACTGTGGAAGCTCTACCCACAGGGTTTACAGTTCGTCAACGAAACCCAAAACTGGACGGAGTGGTGGATAGTCTGGCGGCGTATTGCAGGTGGTTTAAATGCGAATGCCCAAGAACAAATTTTTGTCGATATTGCCAAATACCTTAATCCCGCCGCTGCCAGACAAGCGGGCGTTGCTAAGCAAATTAAGTCACGAGGTTATGATGACATGGTGCGTCTATCGGCAACTTTGGAGCGTCTACCCGTTGACAAAAAAATCCAGCTAGGTGAATGGTTCACAAACGCCTGCAAAAAAACGAGTGAACCCAGTCAAACATGGTGGGCAGTCGGGCGACTCGGAGCGCGTGTACCGTTTCATGGTAGCAGCCATAACGTGGTCTCAGTAGAGATAGTCAGTGGCTGGTTGACCGCTATGCTCAGCGAAGATTGGCGCAAAAATCCCCATATTGGTTTTGCCGCCACTTTAATGGCGCGTATGAGTGGCGATAGAGCGCGAGATATTGACGACACTTTACGGCTACAAATCAGCGAAAAATTAAAGTTCAGCAAAGCCCCAACATCATGGTTAGAGATGGTTGAGCAAATTAAAGAGTTAGATGAAAAAGAAGAAAAACAATTATTTGGTGAAGCCTTGCCACCTGGATTAAAGCTAATCAATGAAGTCTAATAGCATTTTAAAGTTATAATTTCAGCATAGAGATCACTGAGTTTTTTTAAAACCTCGGCAGTCTTACTCTAAAAATAACCGTTAAACCTATTTATGATATTCAATTCTTACGTTTTTATTTTTGCCTTTCTACCCATTGTTATATTAGGATTTTATGGGCTAGGTCATTACAGTCATCATTTAGCGATGCTCTGGTTGGCTGCCGCTTCGTTATTTTTTTACGGTTGGTGGGATGCGCGTTTTGTTGGCTTACTGCTAGGCTCTATTGTCTTTAATTATGGTGCTAGTTATCTTATAGGGCATAACCTTACGCACGG
>JBAXNR010000075.1:0-22081 GCA_037133675.1 Methylococcales bacterium | reverse complement strand
GCCACGGATGGTAACTGCATGATTATAAATAATTATTGTGCAGTACCCAGTTTCACATCCTTGTGACTGGATTCCAGCATCCATGCTGGAATGACGGTGTTTTTAGCAATATAGTTGTTGTAATAGAATACTTTCACAGTCTCTTTAGCTATTGGCAAATCGTAAAAAGCTAAAGCTTTTTGACTCCAAATTTAACCTACCTCCCAATTTTCGCTCATATTTTTAGACTTTTACTTGGCATACTTATGAAATCTCCTAGCTATTTTTTATTATCAGCATTCTTGGCAATCACAGGTTGCGCAACTGACAGCACTGTAGAACAAACTGCTGCCGCGCAACACAACGAGCATAGTCAACATGGCGAAAAAGCTCCTGTGTGCGCTAAACCATCGAGTCAATGTTCCAATACCGTGGCTGCGGAATTCGCCCCCGATGGTGTGTTATGGATTACTTGGGCAAATAACGAGCATATTTATGTGCAGTCATCCGCTGATAAGGGGCAACATTTCAGCAACCCCGTTATAGTCAATGCGATTGCAGAAAAAGTGACCGCTAAAGGCGAAAATCGTCCGAAAATAAAATTGGATGCGAAAGGTAATATTTATATCACTTGGGCGTTATCACTGGGTGAACACCATGCAGGCTACATTCGTTTTAGTCGTTCCACCGATGGCGGCAAATCATTTTCCGCGCCCATCACCGTCAATGATGATTTGGATGTGATTGGACATTCTTTTGAATCAATGGCAATTGGACAAAATGGTGAAATTTTTATTGCGTGGCTGGATGCGCGTGACACCGTTGCTGCCAAAAAAGCAGGACAGAAATTTGAAGGATCGTCGCTGTATTACACTTGGTCAAACGATGGTGGCAAGTCTTTTTATCCTAATAAAAGAATCGCCACTCATGTTTGTCAATGTTGCCGCTTACAAACTGCTATTGCTAAAGATAACACCCCCGTCATTACTTGGCGACATATTTTTGATGGTGGTATCCGCGATCACGCCCTCGTTAAATTTACCGATTGGAATACCCCCGCTGAGTTGCAACGTGTCGGACAAGAAAATTGGAAAATCGATGCTTGCCCACATCACGGGCCTGGTTTAGCGATTTCTGACACAGACGTGTATCACGAAGTTTGGTTTAGTAATGCTGATGTCAAAAAAGGCTTGTTTTATGCACATTCCAGTGACAGCGGCAAACATTTTTCTGATCCTATGGCGTTTGGTGGCGCGGGCGCAACGCATCCTCATGTAAAAACTTTGGGGAAAAATATCGCTATTGTTTGGGAAGAATTTGATGGCAAAAAAAATGTTTTGCAGTTAATAAAATCAACCGATGCAGGCAACACATGGAGTAAACCAGAAGTCATTGCCGAAGCCGCTAAAGGCGTTGATACGCCGTTTTTAATCAGCGATGGACAGGCGATTTATGTGTCATGGCAAGTGCTACAGCAAGATTATCGGTTACAAAAAATTAATTTTTAATCAGCTAGAGCAAATATGCGTTGTTAGATGAAATAATCTTCAAAGCCGTCATTCTGGCATGGATGCCAGAATCCAGTGCCAAGGATGGTAACATTATGATTGTAAAAGATATTGCACAGCACAAGATTTCAAAACCCTCGCTACGCTCTCCCTGTGACTGGATTCCAGCATCCATGCTGGACTGACGGCGTTTTTTTGCTGAATGGCGAATACTTTCGCAGTCTCTAACGCTATTGGATGAGTATTTTCTATATAATTATGCCACCTAGAGCTAACGTACAATAAAATGATACCGTTCGTGGTGAGCTTGTCGAACCAGATTCACACTTCGACAGGCTCAGTGCGAACGGTTTTTTAATCATTTTTGGGCTGTTAGTTATACCTTGCCGATCAACACTGACAACAGACATTATGGATATTATTAACTTTTTATTTCACTTGCTAAAAGACCCATTGGCAACTTTGCAAGATTTTTTAACCCATTATCAAACCCTGACTTATCTAGTAGTCGCGCTGATTATTTTCGTTGAAACAGGGCTGATAGTCATGCCGATATTACCTGGTGATTCCTTGCTGTTTGCCATTGGATTATTGGCTTCATCAACTGGGCAACTGGACTTACAAATACTGATTCCTTTGCTGATTGGTGCGGCATTGTTGGGCGACAACGTGAATTATTATGTCGGTAAAAATTTTAGCCGCTTCATTAGAAAACGTGAGCGAATTTTGTTTTTTAAGCATGAATATCTGATTGAAACCGAACAGTTCTACCATAAACACGGTGGCAAAGCGGTAATTGCCGCCCGTTTTGTACCGATTATTCGCACCGTCGCGCCGTTTGTTGCGGGTGCTGGCAGTATGAAATACAGCAAATACATTTTGTTTTGTGTTTTAGGCGCGAGTTTATGGGTCACGAGCTTAACATTGGCAGGTTATTTTTTAGGTTCTAATGAATGGGTAAAACTTAATTTTGAAAAAATCGTTTTGGGCATTGTTTTTGTGTCGTTTTTACCGATGATAGTGCATGTGGTTAAAAGTAAACTTCAAAAACCAGCCCCCTCTAAATTGTCATAATTTATGCTGGACATTGATAGTGAAGCCAGCTAGATTAATCTTACAAGTTACTTGGTTTTTGTTTGCCATTATAATCTCACTGCTTTAGGAGTAAGACACCATGATTCACAAGCACGTTCAATTTTATTTGCGCCATATCAAAGATGATTTACCAGCAGGTTTGGTGGTCTTTTTAGTCGCATTACCTTTATGTTTAGGGGTGGCTTTGGCATCGGGCGCACCGCTGTTTTCTGGCTTAATTGCAGGTATGGTCGGCGGTTTAGTGGTCTCATGGCTGAGTGGTTCGCAACTCAGTGTTTCAGGGCCAGCGGCAGGTCTTACCGTTATTGTTTTTAACGCAATTGACACACTGGGCAGTTTTCAAGGCTTATTAGTGGCGTGTATTTTGGCGGGGGTGTTGCAATTAACCTTTGGATTTTTAAGAGCGGGGATTATCGGTGCGTTTTTTCCCGCGTCGGTGATTAAAGGTATGTTGGCGGCAATTGGCTTAATTTTAATTATTAAACAAGTACCACACGCGACAGGCTACGACACCAGCTACGAAGGTGATGAAAGCTATATGATGGAAACAGCACAGTCCAGTTTTGGTGAATTATTTGACGCGTTAAATGCGTTTTCACTAGGGGCGACCATTATCAGTGTGGTGGCGTTGTGCATTTTACTGGCGTGGGATTCTGCGTGGATTAAACGCAAATCTTATTTAAAACTGATTCCCGCACCGCTGGTCGCTGTGCTGTGGGGCGTGGTTTATAATTTTTTAGCCAACGAATACGCGCCCGATTTTGCTGTCAGTGCCAAACATTTAGTGAGCTTGCCCGTCCCTGAGCATATCGGTGATTTTTTTAATAATTTTATGCTCCCCAATCTCAGTTATTTGGATCACTTTGCTAATCCAAAGCTGTACACCGTGGCAATTACCATCGCGATTATTGCCAGTTTAGAAACTTTGTTAAGCCTAGAAGCGACCGATAAATTAGATCCATTAAAACGCCTCGCACCGACTAACCGCGAATTAAAAGCCCAAGGTGTGGGTAATATTATTAGCGGCTTATTAGGCGGCTTACCGATTACGGCAGTTATTGTTAGAAGTTCTGCCAATATTAACGCGGGCGGTCAAACCAGTTTGTCGTGTTTTGTACATGGCGGCTTATTATTACTGAGCGTATTGTTTTTCACGCAGTTTTTAAACGTCATTCCGCTGTCTTGTTTGTCGGCTATTTTGCTACACACAGGTTATAAATTAGCCAAACCTGCGTTATTCAAAGAACATTATGCAAAAGGCATGAGTCAATTTTTGCCCTTTGTGATTACTGTCGCCGCCATTTTAGTGACCGATTTATTAATCGGTATTGCTATCGGTCTAGCGATTGGTTTGGTGTTTGTGATGCGTGCTAATTATCACGCGGCGATTACTCTCACTCAAGACGGCTCGCATTATCTGTTAGTGTTTAATAAAGATGTGTCGTTTTTAAATAAAGCCTTGCTGAGAAAATTCATTCTGCATATCAAGGAAAACAGCACAGTAGTTATTGATGCCCGCAAAGCCCACTTTATCGATCACGATATTTTAGAAACGGTGGCAGATTTTTTAGCAACCGCACCCGATGATAATATTTCAGTGGAACTAATTGATTTATATGGTAAAGAAACGCTTAACGTCAATCATCAGCCACTGGTCGTGCTGAAAGAAAGGACTGAATAAAAAATGCCAATCAATCAATTAGGCAAAGCGGAACTGTTTGCAAATTTAAAAGTCGATTTACCTGCGGGTATCGTGGTCTTTTTAGTGTCGATACCGATGTCGTTGGGCATTGCCTTAGCGTCGGGCGCACCGTTATTTTCAGGATTAATCACAGGCATTATCGGTGGGCTAATTGTTGCACCGTTAAGCGGTTCACAATTGGCTATCAGCGGAACGGCGGCGGGTTTGTCAGTATTAGTATTAGCTGCCATTAACGAATTAAGCTTTAATGGCTTTTTGTTAGCGTTGGTTATTGCAGGGCTATTGCAGGTTTTATTAGGCTTACTCAGAGCGGGGGTGATTGCGCATTATTTCCCGTCTTCAGTCATTAACGGACTATTATCGGGCATAGGTATTATTTTATTTTTAAAACAAATTCCTCATGCCTTAGGTTATGACAGCGACTACGAAGGCGATTTTAGTTTTTCTCAACTCGATCACACCTCTTCATTTTCTGAGTTAGTGAATGCCGTTGAATTTATTTCACCGACGGCGATTATTATCGCACTTATTTCACTCATCCCGCTTATTTTATGGGAGCAGCCGTTCATCAAATCACTGCGCTATAGTCGTGTCTATCAAGGCATATTATTGGCAGTACTGTTAGGCATATTCAGCAATCAATACTTGGTTCATTTTGCCCCTGAGTTAGCATTAAAAGACACTCACTTGGTGATGATTCCTGTTTTTAACGATTTTGCGGGCTTGTTGGCACAATTTCACACCCCTGATTTTTCCTTGTTTGACCAACCCAGAGTTTATTGGATAGCGGCGACCCTTGCGCTAGTCGCTAGTTTAGAAACCCTAATCTGTGTTGAAGCGGTTGATAAATTAGATCCTTATCGGCGTGTCACTTCGACCAATCGTGAACTGATGGCGCAAGGCTTAGCGAACATCGGCAGTGGTTTGATTGGCGGATTACCATTAACCCAAGTGATTGTGCGCAGCTCTATTAATATTCAAGCAGGCGCGCGAAGCAAAACAGCGGCAGTAATTCAAGGTGTTCTCATGTTACTGGCAGTCAAATTTATACCCGAATGGTTAAACGAAATTCCGTTAGCCACGCTAGCCAGTGTGTTATTAGTGGTCAGTTATAAACTTATTAATCCTGCCTTGTTTAGAACCATGTACCAAGCGGGTCTGTATCATTTCATTCCGTTTTGCGCCACTATTATAGGCTTGGTATTCACAGATTTATTAATCGGCATACTCATCGGTTTAAGCTGCGCGTTGTTTGCAATTCTGTTAGAAAACTACAAAAGTGCCTCCTATTTTCGTGAGGCAGTCATCGGTAATAAAATCATTTTTCGCTTGTCAGAACACGTTTCGTTTTTGAATAAAGCCAACATCAAACGCACACTGGAACACGTCCCTGCTAATTCTGACGTAGTCATTGATGCCACGCGTTCAAAATACATGGATTACGATGTCTATGAAGTGATTGAAGATTTTAAAAACGAAGCTCAATTCAAAAACATCAAACTGACGTTAGAAAATATGCGCGGCTTTGGGGTTCTCAAACCCATTGAAAAAGCGAGTAGCCACACCTACGACAGTCAGCAATCATTAACCCCCGCGCAAGTTTTAACGATTTTGTTGTATGGCAATGAGCATTTTATTAATAACCTCGAAGCCAATCGTAATTTGCTGGAGCAAGTCAACGACACCCAGCAAGGGCAGTTTCCTATTGCTATTATTTTAAGCTGCATGGATTCGCGTACCTCGGTGGAATTGATTTTTGACTTAGGTTTAGGTGATGTATTCAGCGCACGAGTAGCGGGTAATATTGTCAATGACGATATGTTGGGCAGCATGGAATACGCCTGCAAAGTAGCGGGATCTAAATTAATCGTCGTATTAGGGCATACGCATTGTGGCGCGATAAAAGGCGCGTGTGCAGAGGTAAAATTAGATCATCTCACGGGTTTACTGGCTAAAATTCAACCTGCGGTCACAGCGGTGACAGCGCAAGGTGTGTTTTCGACCGAAGAACTGGTACAAAAAGTTGCCGAAAAAAATGTGCTACTGATGGTTGAACAAATCAGACTGCAAAGTTCGGTGCTGGAAACCTTAATTCAAAGCGGTGAAGTCGGTATCATTGGCGGTATGTACGATGTAGAAACGGGACGAGTAACATTCTTTGACCCTAGCTGGGTTTTAGAATAAATTTGTATCTATTGGAGTGCAAGAGCTTTGCTTACAAGTCAGGCAAAGCCAAACCTCCTGTGTTCAGCAATATTAACCGCGTAGATTAAAGCCCTCTCGCACTTAACTCCAAAGCACTCATTTTATTTATAATGCAGAAAATATGCAGATAAAATCAAAATGCGCTATATTAAACGCAAAATAAACCTTATAACTGCGATATTTCTGCATGTTAATCGAATTCTCTATCAGCAACTATCGTTCTTTCCGTGAAAAGCAAACCTTTTCTATGGTTGCCGCTCCACGATTAAAAAAGGGCGATAATGTCTTTAAGCCTGTTGTGAAAGGCGAAAAACTTCCAGACTTGCTAAAGGTTGCCGCGATTTATGGCCCGAACGCATCAGGCAAAAGTAATTTAATTAAGGCGTTTGGTATTGTTAAAGCTATTGCTGAACGACAACCCAGCGCACAAACTACTGTACTCCCCGTTGCTCCCTTTCGTTTTGATTCAGAACTAGCAGACCAACCTACTCGTATTGAACTGCATTTTATTTGTGCAGAACAACGCTACGAGTTTGAACTGGCGTTAACTCAGCAACGCATCGTTCATGAACGTTTGGTTGCCTATCCGAATGGCAAAGAAACGCTGTTATATGAACGGCTGCATTTATCTTCGGGTGATGAATATACCTTTGGTCAGCAGTTGGAAGGCGGAAAAGATTTGCATGGGTTATGGAAAAAAGCCACTAACGCGCAAATGCTGTTTATTGCTCAGGCGGTGGCGAACAGTAGCGAAGAATTAAACCAATTGCGAAGTCCGTTGGAATGGTTACGGAAAGGAATCATAACTGTCTCTGGGAATATGGATGTATGGTCAGATACTAGCCAAGCTCTTGCAAAAGACTACCCTGATTTTGCCGAAAAAATTTCATCGTTTCTACAAAACGTCGATGTGCCAGTCACTAATATTCGCATTGTGCCAATAGAAGCGGATGTCAATTTACCAACCCTAACAGAATTTTATTCTGGCATACCAAGACCAACAGAATTTATGGACAGAGTTAAAAGTCTGGGAACACAAACTAAAACGATATTGACGCACAAAACTTCCTTAGGAGAAGCAGAATTTGATTTTCAAGAAGAATCGGAAGGCACTAAAAATCTGATAGGATTTTTTTTACCGTGGAATAATCTATTCAACTCTAATATTGTCACGCATCGTATTTTAATCGTAGACGAGTTAGATAGTAGTTTGCATCCTGAAATAGTTATCTCTTTAGTAGCAAAACACATTAAATCCGAAACACCCACCCAACTTATTTTCACCACCCACGACACCCATTTGATGGATGCCAAATTATTACGCCGCGATCAATTCTGGCTTACAGAACGAGATGCTAACGGGGCGACACAATTACGTTCTATCCATGATTTTGAAGGACGAGAAAGCGAAGATTTAGAAAAACGTTATTATGAAGGTCGCTATCGTGGATTGCCTTTTGTACGCAGGAGTTAAATATGGCGCGTACTCCTACTTCATTCAATCGACAAAAACCTAAGTTAAAACCACCGCCAACAGTCTTAGTTATTTGTGAAGACACTAAATCGGGAAAACGTTATTTAGAAGATGCCAGTCTGCATTTTCGTGTCAAAGTACAGGTAGAGATTATTCACTGCGGGCATACTGATCCAAAAGGTATCGTTAAAGAAGCGATTAGTCGTCAAAAAAAATTCGATCAGGTTTTTTGCGCAATCGACAGAGACACGCACCAAAACTTTGGCGATGCGTTAAACTTAGCCAACACATCAGAAAAAATTAAAATCATAGTTTCTTATCCCTGCTTTGAATTCTGGTTATTGCTACATTTTGGTTATCGCCGTAAGCCTTACGCAGCGGCGGGTAAGTATTCATCGGCAGATTTAGTCATCAAAGATTTACTTACTCATCCCTGTTTGAAAGATTACGACAAAGGAAAAGATCAGCATATTTTCAATTTAATGCTGGAAAATGGATTCACAGAGGCGCGTCGAATAGCACCTAAAGTGCTTAATGAAGCTATTGCAAGTGGAGAAATGAACCCTAGTACCCAATTACATGAGTTACTGGATTTCTTTGAAACACTATCTAAACCCCAGTTTGCAAAATAATTTTCTCGATAGCGAAGCCATCACTCCATCCCATCCCAAACCCCCATGAGCATTATAAAAAAACTAGCCTCGCAAACTGCGATTTATGGTCTTAGCAGTATTTTTGGACGATTCCTTAATTATCTATTAGTTCCGTTATATACCTATTATTTTACCGCCGCTGAATATGGTGTGGTGTCTGAGTTTTACGCTTACGCTGGTTTTTTGTCAGTGTTTTTATTATTGGGTTTTGAAACGGGTTATTTTCGGTTTCGTGATAAAACAGGGCAGGGCAGAGATACCACTTATTCAACCGCGTTAATTTTCGTATTATTAATTAATATCGGATTTTTCTTACTGATTTTAGCGAGTAATAATTGGTTATCAGCGGCATTGAATTATGCGGATCATCCAGAATATGTATTATGTTTTACTCTGATTTTAACCCTCGATGCTATTGCGGCGATTCCATTCGCTAAGCTTCGTGCGGAAAACAAAGCATGGCGGTTTGCGGGTATTAAGATTTTAGAGATTCTCACCACGGTGGGATTTAGTTTATTTTTTATTGTTTACTGCCCTAAAGCATACACAGAAAATCCACAGTCTTGGGTAACAATTATTTATGATCCAACACTAGGTATTGCTTATATTTTTATTGCTAATTTAATTGCCAGTTGCTGTAAATTTTTATTACTTAGTCCTGAGTTAAAAGGCTTAGCATGGGGATTTGATAAGCAATTATTTATTCGCCTACTGAGTTATTCATTACCGATAGTTGTGATTGGTTTTGCGGGTATTATTAATGAAATGCTAGACCGTGCCTTATTAAAATATTTATTGCCTTATGATCTAAATACTAATCTAAAAATGCTGGGAATTTATGGCGCGTGTTATAAATTATCGATACTCATGTCATTATTTATTCAGGCGTTTCGTTATGCCGCTGAACCGTTTTTCTTTGCCTACGCAGATAAAAGCGATGCGCGGAAAGTTTACGCGGACGTGCTTAACTTCTTTGTTATTTTTTGCATGGCGATTTTTTTATTGGTGACGTTGTTTTTGGATTTTTTCCAATATTTTGTCGGTGCAGAATTTCGTGTAGGGCTTGAAGTTGTGCCGATTTTATTGATGGCAAATTTGTGTTTAGGCATTTATGTCAATTTATCCATTTGGTACAAGCTGACAGATAGAACGCTGCTGGGGGCGGCGGTATCGTTAGCGGGGGCAGTATTAACGATAGTGCTAAATGTGTGGTGGATTCCTGAATTCGGTTATGTGGGTTCTGCGTGGGCAACATTGGCGTGTTATGCCAGTATGGCGTTCATCTCCTATTCATTAGGACGGTATTATTATCCTGTCGCCTACGACATTAAGCGGCTGTTAGCGTATATCGTTTTAGGATTAGGCTTGTATTTTGCAAAACAACCCTTGCTAACTTATATTGATTGGCAAGCGTGGTTATTGTCTGGTGCGTTAATGTCACTTTACTTATTGACGGTCGCGTTGTTTGAAAGACGAAAGAGTAAATAATGCTAAGATACTAACCGTCTAAATAAATTTCGTCTTTGAATTTCAAAGGCATCATGTAGGCTTCATTATGAAGCTTTTTAAAACTAGCCAGAGGCTGTCTATTTATGAAAAAAAAATTATTAATGTTGAGCATAAGCTCAATTCTATTAACTGCGTGTGTTACTGATCCTAACACGGGACAATCTAGCATGAGCAAAGCAGCCATTGGCGGCTTAGGTGGTGCGGCTGTTGGTGCTGGTGCAGGTACATTATTTGGTGGTAATGATCTTAAAAATGCGGGTTTAGGCGCGTTAGCAGGTGCGGCAGTGGGCGCGGGTATCGGGTATTATATGGATAGCCAAGAAAAAGAAATGCAGCAATCCTTGCAAGGCACAGGCGTACAAGTACAAAGAACGGCTGAAAATACGATTAACCTAACAATGCCTGACAGCATTACTTTTGCAACGGGTAAATCCACTTTAACACCCCAAGCGCAAACCGCATTGAACACCGTTAAGACGATATTAAATCAATACCCAGACTCAACGATTATGGTCACTGGACACACTGATGATGTCGGTTCAGACAGTAATAATCAAATTTTGTCACAAAATCGTGCCACCAGCGTAGCCAATTATTTAGCGCAACAAGGTGTTAATCCAGCGCGTCTTCACAAACAAGGAGTGGGTGAAAGTCAGCCTAAAGTGCCGAATACCAGTGATATGAATCGGGCGCAAAATCGTCGTGTAGAATTGGCGATTGTGGCCAATAATAATGCAGGAGCGCAACAAGGCGCAGCACCTCAGCAACAACCACAACAACAAAGTTATCCTCAGCAACAACAAGGTTATCCTCAGCAACAACAAGGCTATCCACAACAACAGGGTTATCCACAACAACAGGGTTATCCTCAACAGCAACAAGGCTACCCACAACAACAAGGTTATCCTCAGCAGCAACAAGGCTATCCACAACAACAAGGTTATCCTCAACAGCAACAAGGCTATCCACAATAATTTACACTTTATTGTAGGTCATGGAGTGCAAGCTTTGCTTGCACTCAGTGACTCCATGCCTAGCTTCCAAACAATAACTTAAACGTATTCAATGTTTCTTCTTGTGTAAATTCGGCAAACTTTAACGCAAAATGACTGCGAATCTCGGCTTTGTGGTTATCGAGGTTTTCAATCAAGTTGTCGATAGCTAACAGGGTATCGGTAGGTGTTTCCATCGCCCGCATTTCGGCACTGAATTGTTTTAAATGTTCTTCTTGAACAGAACAATCTTGAAAATCCCCCAATACTTCTTGCAAGCTTTTTAAAGCATTAAGCAACTGTTTTATTTTATTTTGCGGGTAAAGACTTTGAAAAAAATCCATTAAATAGCGCAATTTTTTACACGATTTTCTTAACTCATGTAAATCTTCCGCAGGTGATTGATCGGTAATTACTTTGCCTTCTTTCCATACCCGTTGAAAATTTTTCCGTATTCTTTTATCGGCTAATTCCTTGATGCTAAGTTCTGATGCTATAGGTACTGGCTGTTCAAGATAGTTTTCCCATGCAGACAATGTTGACAAATAGTGAACGGAGCGCAATTCATTAGCCAGTGCTTGTTGAACTTGTTGCTGTTTTTTGTACAAAAAATCTTGAAATGGATTGAGATGTTCACGCATAGCCAGCGGTAAATCATTTTTATACTGGTCAAAGTTTAATAAATAAACATCGAGGTCGCGTGTTTCACTGGTAATACTCCCCAACCAAGAAAAAAATTGAGCATAATGGGCATTAATATCATTGGGTAATATTTTTTTCAATTGACTGAGTGCTGAGCGGGTTTTACGCACCGCCACTCTAAAATCATGTAAAAATTCGCTATCAGTATTATCAATAGTCCCTTGTTCATTGTATTTAATAGTTTTTAATAATTGGCTATAAATAATTTTAATAGCAATATCGGCAGGAATTTCAGGCGTTAAACAAATAACTTTTTTGGGTAAATAAATACTTCTATTTTCTTGTTTTAATGCTTCAAGTAATACTGATTTTCTAGTTACTAGAAAACCTAATTGTGAAATAAGCAGATTACTTATAGCTTCCGCTTCTTTGTCATAACCTTTTATCGGTTGCAATAAAACCCGATGCCTAATGTGTTCATATTCTTCGACAATCAGTCTTAGCGTAGTTTTTTTATCGACATTAATAATATTAAGCTGCTGAGATTGAACCGCTACTGTACAAATTGGCAATAATGCCCGTATTTCTAGCAGCGATTCAAGTTGATTGCGAACCTCACCCTGTTCAAATTGCTGGTAAAATTTAGGAGCTTCATTTAATTCTGTGCTGGCAATAACCAACCCATTTTCAAATGATTTTAAAATAAATGTGGAATCACTAAACTCAGCAACAACTTTATTGGAATAAAGCCGCCAGTCAAAACTATCGTAATAGGTTTTTAAATAATGTTGTGAGTAAACAAGCTGACTATCTACTATCTCACTGAGTTGAGTGATAAACTGTTGCGCAGTTAAGTTAACGGGAAATTTAAGTTGTAATGATATAGTCATAGCACGGTAAGATAATGGATTGATTGACTTAACAATACCGTATTTACATTAAATAACAATAAAATTGTTGTAAAACTTTATAGGTAACAAATATGAGCAGAGAATTATGGTTACTTCGACATGCAAAAGCCAAACGCGACGAGTATGGTGAAGATTTTGATCGCGCCTTAAAAAAAAGCGGCAAGCAAGATGCTCTAAAATTAGGCGAATGGCTAAAACAACAGTTATTAATACCTGATTTAATCATTAGTTCGCCTGCAAAAAGAGCTATTTCAACAGCGAACAAGGTGCTTAAAGCAATCGAAGCTGACTTAACCATTACCGAGGACACCCGTTTATATGCCCAAGGTTTTGAACGCTTAAAAACTGTATTAGCCGAATGTCCCGCAGATGCTCAGCGTGTTTTATTAGTCGGTCATAATCCAGAGTTAGAAGATTTGTTAATTCACTTAGTCGGTTTAACCGTTATCGCTGATAGAAATAAATTGTTATCTACTTGCGCGTTAGCCCGACTAGAACTGCCTGATGATTGGACGCAACTTAGCGCGGATTCCGCGCATTTAATTTCGATTACTGACGTGCGGTCTTTAGAGGAATAATATTTCATGCTTCCAATAGCTTGAGAGACTGTGAAAGTATTAATCACTCCAAGCAAAATATTCATTTTTAGATATTGTACAATCAAACCCGTCATTCTGGCAGGGATGCCAGAATCCAGTGCCACGGATGGTAACTGCATGATTATAAATAATTATTGTGCAGTACCCAGTTTCAAAACCCTCGCTACGCTCTCCCTGTGACTGGATTCCAGCATCCCTGCTGGAATGACGATGGATAAATATACACGCCGACTTTTTGTTAAGAACTTAAAGCGTGTTACTCCAGAGCTATTGGTTATTAAGACTTTTCGCATAAATACTTCCCAGCCTGTTTTTTGCCTCGACATCTCCTTGACTAGCCGCTTTTTGTAGCAA
Source organism: Methylococcales bacterium (assembly GCA_037133675.1). GTDB lineage: Bacteria > Pseudomonadota > Gammaproteobacteria > Methylococcales > Methylomonadaceae > UBA4132. The sequence continues at coordinate 8,458 of JBAXNR010000075.1, read as the reverse complement.
TTCAATAGCCGTGCTGGTATTAAGCGGCACACCGATTCCCAGCTCATACATAATGCCCAGATCAGTTTGTGCTTTAACATCGCCTTGCAACGCTGCTTGCTGCAACCACGCGGCGGCTTGTGCCTCATTTTTTGCCACAACACGCCCGTTTTTATACAAAATTCCTAAATTATATTGCGCCTTAGGATAGCCCTGAGTCGCTGATTTTTGTAGTAAATCCAGAGCTTTCCTTTCGTCTTTCGCTACTCCTAAACCTTTTAAATACATCACGCTTAAGCCATTTTGCGCGGGGGCGTTTCCTTGATTAGCTGACTTTTGTAACCACACCAATGCGTTGACATAATCGTGTCTTGACGCATAAGTCGCTCCCAGTTTATATTGAGCAGCCGCTTTTCCCGCTTGTGCATCTTGCTCCCATTGCGCAAATTTTTCGTTTTCAGGGTTTGTGTTGGTGGCACAAGCAGCAACTAATAACGCGATAGTTATCATGAAAATAACACACAAAAAATGGAGACTGTTACGCAAAATTTTCATCATTTTCCTTAGTTTTACAATGTACGGGCATATTACACTCTTTTAGCGTGACTATTTAATATAGCTAAAGCGAAATAAAATGATACCGTTCGTGGTGAGCTGTGAGCTTGTCGAACAGTCGAACCACATTCACACTTCGACAAGCTCAGTGCGAACGGTTTTTTAATCACAAAACTATAACACCGTAATAACCAACGCAAACACAAATACAAAAATCACGAACAGTGTAAACCATGCCCTTGTAGATAATCCCGCTGCAAATTGTTTTAATTCTGCCAACAAAGCTTGCTTTCTATCGGGTGCGTCCAAAATTTTTTGACAATGTCCGCGAAAAGAATGCGCCGCTTCGTAAGCCTCCTCTTCGGCAATCAATTCAGCAATCGTTGGATAAAACTCGCCACATTCAAGGCATCTTAGCTCCGATGTACTACGCTCATGACCACAAGCTCGACAGTTATTCATGTTATGCTCCTACGCACAAAATTAGTAATGCGATTAATATACAAGCTTAGATGAAGTTAAGAAAGCCCAGATCCTATTTTTGATTTGACCTGTGTTTGATTAAATCCTCGCCCCCCGCTATCATGTACTTTGTACAATGTAGGTAGAAAATATGTCGCTATTAAAGTTTGAAATCCAATCACAGCGATTGAAATTTTTAAAATTACTGAGTGTGTCGGCACTTTATGTGTTTGCGTATCGCTTTGTTGGTGATTATTTAGCTCCTCAAGGAAGTACGAATCTATTTTTTATCGCCACAGGTATCGCTTTAGCCGCACTGCTTTTAGGCGGTAGACTTTACGCGCTAAGTATTTTTTTCGGCAGTCTGATTGCCAATCTGTTGAGTGGACTTGACCTTTGGATAGCCATTAACATTGCCACGGGCTGTACGCTGAGTGCGGTTTTAGGCGCAACTTTCGTCACTTACAAAAACAACATTGATTTATCACTCCGTTCTTTGCCTGACTATCTGCGCCTGATTGTTTTTGGCGGTTTTTTGGGTTGCAGTATCGGTGCGTTGATAGGAACAACCTCCTTGCAACTGGCGAATATAATTAAGCCAGATCATTATTTTATGGAACTGCTACGCTGGCTAATTGACGATGTCTTGGGCGTTGTTTTAATCACGCCGTTAATTTTAGTATGGCAAAAAATGCCAGCTCCCTTACTAATCGCAAAAAATAGACTAAAAATAGTTCTTATCGTAGCGGGAACGTGGTTAGTCGGACAAATTATTTTCCTCGGTTGGTTTCTTGAAACTTTAGGTATGACTGCTAAAGGTTACTGGTTATTTGCCATTGTCTCCTTAATAGCAACTCAATTAGGCAGACACGGTACGTTGGTTATTTTATCGATGATAGTCATGCAAGCCATGCTGGGGGCGATACACGGTGTTGGCTTTTTCGCCGATGATTTGGAAAAAGCACAGCTGATTAATTTTTATTTTTACAGCATTAGTTTATCGTTAGTCGGTGTCGCGTTAGCGATTCATATTGATAAGCGCGATTCAATAGAGCATGAATTACGCGAAAGTAAAGAAACTTTTTTCCACCTGTTTGAAGACTCCAATGATGCAATACTATTGATTAAAAATGCGCTGTTTATTGATTGCAATGCGGCTACTTTAAAATTACTGGGCTATGCTGACAAAGCGCAATTAATTAATCATAGCCCTAGTGAGCTATCGCCGCCTTATCAAGAAGATGGGCGTGATTCTGAACAAAAAGCCGCTGAAATAATCGCCATCGTACTAGAGAAGGGGCATTATCGTTTTGATTGGTGTCATCTACACGCCGATGGTTCTCCTCTTTTTGTTGAAGTCACGCTCAGTAAAATCAAACTACAGGGTGAGATGATTATTCATGTAGCTTGGCGTGATATTAGCGAACGTAGACGCATGGAGTCGGTAATACGCGACAGTGAAGAACGTTTTAAAAGTATTTTTAATCAAGCTCCATTAGGGATCGCACTGGTTGATTCACTAACAGGGCGAATTCTTGAAGCCAATGTGATGTTTGCAAAAATTGCTGGTAGAACGGTGGAAGAGGTCACCTGTATCGGTCGGCTTAGTTTTACTCATCCTGAGGATGAGCAGAAAGATTTAGCGAATATGGCATTAATGCTTGCAGGAAAAATCAACGGTTTTACTATGGAAAAACGTTTGATTCGTCCTGATGGCAGTATAGTCTGGGTTAATTTAACGGTCGCACCGATGCAGGTTGAAAATCAAAACTACCCGCATCATCACTGTATTATCGAAGATATTACCGAACGCAAACAACTGAACGCTACGCAATTGTTTCTGTTTGAATGCGGCTATCAGCAATCGGGTGAAGATTTTTTTGCCTCGCTGGCGCGTTATCTTGCCGAAACATTGGAGATGGATTATGTCTGTATTGACCGATTAAAACCAGATGGCTTAGTCGCAGAAACTGTGGCAATTTATAGTGATGGTCATTTTGAAGATAATGTCTCTTATAGCCTATATGACACTCCTTGCGCTAAGGTGGTCGGCAATATTATCTGTTGCTTTACTGATAATGTGTGCCATTTATTTCCAAATGATAGTGTACTGCAAGAAATGAGAGCAGAAAGTTATGTTGGCACGACATTATGGGATTTTAATGGTCAACCCAATGGATTAATCGCGCTCATTAGTCGCAAACCCTTGAAGAATAAATCGTTAGCAGAAATGTTGCTTAAATTGGTAGCGATACGCGCCGCAGGTGAACTGGAACGCCAACAAGCAGACTCCGAATTACGCATTGCGGCGACTATTTTTGAATCCCAAGAGGGGATGTTTATCACTGATGCCGAGCAAATTATTGTCAAAGTTAATCACGCGTTTACTGAAATTACTGGTTACTCGCCTGTTGAAGCAATCGGACACACTCCCCGTTTGTTACACTCTGGACGACACGATGACGGGTTTTACAAAATGTTATGGCAAAGCATTGAGAGTACCAGTGTGTGGCAAGGTGAAATTTGGAATAAGCGTAAAAATGGTGAAATCTATCCACAATGGCTGACTGTCACCGCTGTAAAAGCCAGTCATAATGGAATGGTGACTCATTATGTGGCAACACTGACTGATATTACTGAACGTAAGGATGCCGAGGAAAAAATAAAACAGCTCGCTTTCTATGATGTATTAACCAATCTGCCCAATCGTCGCGCTTTGTCCGAGCGTATGAAATACAGCATCAGCTCAGCGCGGCGAGATAATAAACTGATGGCGGTGTTAATGCTGGATTTGGATAAATTTAAACCCGTCAACGATAATTTCGGACACGCAGCAGGGGATCAGTTATTAAAACAAGTGGCGCAGCGTATTAAAGCCCGTTTGCGTGATGTTGATATGGTGGCGCGTTTAGGGGGTGATGAATTTGTGATATTGCTGGATGAAGTTAGCCACCCCGTGAATATTGAGCGCGTCGCTAAAGACATTATTAAAACCTTAGCTCAGCCGTTTTTACTGAGTCAGAATGACACGGTGCAAATTGGTGCGAGTATTGGTATTAGCTTATATCCGCAGCATGGCGATAATCCTGAAACACTGATTGATAACGCCGATGCCGCACTGTATCTCGCCAAAAAACAAGGACGTGGTTGTTTTGCCTATTTTTCTGAACAATTAACCCTGATTGCACAACAACGTATTGCTCTGGAAGCGCGGTTACGGCTGGCAATTGAACATCATGAATTGCGTGTGTATTATCAGCCACAAATCGATATTACCAGCAACCGCATCATCGGCGCGGAAGCTTTAGTTCGTTGGCAAGACCCCAAGATAGGGCTGATTTTCCCCGATGACTTTATGCCGATTGCCGAAACCACCGATTTATTTTCTATTATTGATGCGTGGATATTAACAGAAACCTGCAAGCAAGGGCGGCAATGGCTGAATGCAGGTTTGCCCCCGCTGACTTTAACGGTTAATTTGTCGCCGCAACAATTTCGTCATCGTGATATTAGCAGCGAAATCGCTAGCGTATTGGCAGAAACGAATTTTCCTGCTACCCAACTAGAATTGGAAATAAGCGAAGCGGGTTTAATGGCAAATCAAGATCAAGCACTGGCTATTCTCACTGCTCTAAACAATCAAGGTATTCAGTTGGCAATTGATAATTTTGGTACAGGCTATTCATCATTCTCAGCTCTTAAACACTTTCCACTGAGCATTATAAAAATCGATAAAAGCTTTATCAAAGATATTCCATTGTTAGCCAATGATATGGTTATTACCAGCACCATGATTAATATGGCGCATAATTTAGGGTTTAAAGTATTAGCAAAAGGCGTGGAAACAGCTGAACAACTGGTATTTTTACAAAGGCGCGGTTGTGATAGTTACCAAGGTTTTCTCTACAGCCCAGCAATTACAGCAGAAGCCTTTGTTGAGTTATTGCATAAGGCTACGGTATAAAAATTGCTTAATTTTTTGCTAGAGATAACAATCTTCAAGCCCGTCATTCTGGCATGAATGCCAGAATCCAGTGCCACGGATGGTAACGGTATAATTGTAAATGTATTGTATATAGCTAAAGCACAATAAAATGATACCGTTCGTGGTGAGCTTGTCGAACCACATTCACACTTCGACAGGCTCAGCGCGAACGGTTTTGTAATCACAAATACTGCCCCAGCTATAGCACGCAGTATCACCTCCCTGTGACTGGATTCCAGCATGGATGCTGGAATAACGGTGTTTATTTATTATGATGAACTTATCACAGACTTAAATAACTAATAATTTTAAGTCGTTATAGTTTAGACTTACTCAAAAAACCTCACTATAAAAATCAACCATTGGATAATATTATGCCTACTCACAGTAACAGACCAATTTCCCCGCATTTACAAGCTTACCGATTGCCACTGACTGGCATTATTTCTATTACTCATCGCATGACGGGTGTGTTTTTATCCGTTGGCTTAGTTGCCGTTATTTATATTTTGTTGGAAATTGCAGGCGGCGCGGCTGATTATACTTCTATGCAACAATTGCTGAATGTTTGGTTGATAAAACTGGCCTATTGGGGGTTTATTTACGCGCTGTTTTTTCATTTATGTCACGGTGTGCGCCATTTAATCTGGGATACAGGACGTAGTTTTGAGCCAGAAACGCTAGAACGCTATGCCTTGATTGAATTGGCTGCTTCAGTCGTCTTAACTTTTATTGCTCTTGTGTGAGGATTTTATGCCCTATAGAACACCATTAAGCCGCGCTCGTGGCTTAGGCTCAGCGCAAGCGGGTAGCCACCATTGGTGGATGCAGCGCGTCACCGCTGTTGCCCTAATTCCTTTATCATTAGTCGCCATTCATTTACTCAATTTGAGTTTTAGCGCGTCTTATCCAGAAACCTTGGCGTGGTTAGCCGCGCCATTACACAGTACGCTGATTATCGCTTGGCTATTGGCGGTTTTTTATCATGCTGCCTTAGGTTTACAAATCGTTATTGAAGATTATGTTGCTGTCGAAGGCATGAAAATAACAGCTATTTGGACGGTAAATATAGTTTTCTTTTTGTTAGCATTGGCGGGTGTGCTTGCCGTGTTGCGTGTTATCTCAGTAGGCTAAGCATGACTTATAAAATTATAGAACACGAATACGATGTGATTGTTGTCGGTGCAGGTGGGGCGGGTTTACGCGCTACCTTGGGCATGGCAGAAAAAGGCTTAAAAACCGCTTGTATTTCAAAAGTTTTTCCAACCCGCAGTCATACTGTTGCCGCACAAGGTGGTATCAGTGCCGCACTCGGTAATATGGGTGAAGACGATTGGCGGTTTCATTTTTATGACACCGTCAAAGGCTCAGATTGGTTAGGCGATCAAGACGCGATTGAATATATGTGTCGTGAAGCCATGAACGCGGTCATTGAATTGGAACATTACGGCGTTCCGTTTTCGCGTACTGAAGATGGCAAAATTTATCAACGTGCCTTTGGTGGTATGACTACCCATTATGGCAAAGGCACAGCACAACGCACTTGTGCCGCTGCTGATAAAACAGGTCATGCCATTCTGCACACTCTGTATCAACAAGCGATCAAAAATAACGCTGAGTTTTTTGTTGAATACATCGTGCTGGATTTAATTATGCAGGACGGCGAATGTCGTGGTGTATTAGCGTGGTGTTTAGATGATGGTTCATTGCATTTATTTAAAGCCCACGTCACTGTGTTAGCAACAGGCGGTTATGGACGCACGTTTTTTTCCTGCACCTCGGCACATACGGTTACGGGTGATGGTAATGCAATGGTATTACGCGCTGGTTTACCGTTACAAGACATGGAGTTTATTCAATTTCATCCCACAGGCATTTATGGTTCTGGCTGTTTGATTACCGAAGGCGTAAGAGGGGAGGGTGGTTATTTAACCAACTCCGAAGGCGAACGCTTTATGGAACGCTACGCACCGTCTGCCAAAGATTTAGCTTCGCGTGATGTGGTTAGTCGCGCAATGACCATCGAAATTCATGAAGGACGTGGCGTAGGAAAAAATAAAGATCATATTTATCTGCATTTAGAACACTTAGACCCCGCGTTGATACATGAGCGTTTACCTGGCATTGCTGAAACTTCACGCATTTTTGCGGGTGTTGATGTCACTAAAGAACCGATTCCTGTCTTGCCGACTGTGCATTACAACATGGGTGGTATACCGACTAATTACAAAGCCGAAGTCGTTACCTTAGACGGTGATAATCCCGATAAAGTGGTGACAGGTTTAATGGCGATTGGTGAAGCGGCGTGTGTCTCGGTACACGGTGCAAATCGTTTAGGCTCAAACTCATTGCTGGATTTAGTGGTCTTTGGACGCTCTGCCGCTATTCGTTGCGCCGAACTTATTCAACTAGGTACACCACATAAACCACTCGCCGCCATAGCTTGCGATGCAGCACTGGCGCGTTTTGACAGCATTCGCAATGCCAACGGTGTTCGCAATGTGGCGGAGATTCGTTTAGCGATGCAAAAAACCATGCAAAGCAAAGCAGCGGTGTTTAGAACTCAAGTCACACTGGATGAAGGTATCTCGGCAATGGCAGACATCAGTAAAACCTTTGCAGAAGTCGGCGTTAAAGATAAATCGCTAATCTGGAATACTGATTTAGTTGAAACCTTAGAATTGGATAATTTACTCGCACAAGCCAAGGTCGCTATTAATGCCGCTGGTAATCGTCATGAAAGTCGAGGCGGACACGCCAGAGAAGATTATCCCAACCGTGATGATGCCAACTGGATGAAACACACACTGACGTGGCTGGTTGACGAGCAAGTCAAAATCGCTTATCGCCCCGTGCATTTATACACGCTGACTGATGATGTGGAGATGATTCCCCCGAAAGAACGGGTTTATTAAGCACTGATACAGGAGTCCAATAGCTTCAGCTATTGGACTTTAAAAACAGCTAAACGAAAAGCCCCGCAAGCCCCTGCGGGCTAATTGCTGCCCAACGATTATTCAAAACGGTGGAGTTTGATTAAAGCAGGGTTTTCCAAACGAGCAGGTGAGTTGTTCAAGCGTGAAGATTGGATGAATAAATCCAAGGTAAAACACCGCGAAAGCACACGATGGCAACGGCGGTTTTTGGAGTATTCAATCCGCAATCAAGAAGATTTTAACCGTTATATGGATTATATTTATTGGAATCCCGTAAAGCACGGGTATGTTACCCGTGTCGCCGATTGGCAATATTCGACATTCCACCGTGATGTTAAAGCAGGGTTATATCCCGAATCATGGGGCGGTGGTGATGCACCCACATTTGAACCAACAGGTTTTGGTGAATAAGGTAGCATAAAGTAGGGTGGGCAAGCGTCTTTTTGCTTGCCCACCGATTATGCCAATTCAGTGGGCAAACGATAGAGCCGTTTGCCCACCCTTGTATGATTAAAACTACTCAAAATCAATCGAATAAGTC
>JBAXNR010000074.1:0-22529 GCA_037133675.1 Methylococcales bacterium | reverse complement strand
AGCTAGAAGAGTCTGTTGATTTTTGTACTTTAGCCATGATAGCTTCTCCAAAAAATATTAATAAGACTACAGATTTTAGGCAGCGGTAAAAATCTAAGTGATTGAGTAAAAGAGAAAAAAAATATTTTATTCTATTACAGTACACAGTCGAGTTAATAATGACACCATATTGCAATATCATTACCACGTTAACTACCACCCAAGTTATACAACAAATGCTGTACACGTTACATAGAGCAAAAAGGAGACCAACTTATCTATAAAGTAATTTTAATTTTGTATTTAACACCTAACATATTGAGTAATAAGTATATTTATTATTTTTTATAAGGATATTTTGTGGTATTGAAAAAAGGAAGCTGATACCAATAATGGTCTAATACTCCTGTATAAGTATGGTGTAAATTACATACTATGGTTAAAACTACCTATATAACCTAAGAAGGCGGTCTTTTTAAAAATCTGAAAGAATATAAGCAACCGATGCGGCTACACTAAACAGGACGCTTTTCTATAAAATTGGTGAAAAGACCTGAGAGTGCTTATAAACACCGTGCTGGAATGCACCATTTCCTCATGCGGGGACTGGAAAAATGTCGCGGTGAATTCAGCTTGATGCCCCTCGCCTACATAACACGCGGGTACTGAACATTCTGGGCGTTGATAAACTGCGGGATGATTGTTTTCAGCGTTCAGAAAACAGGGTAAAAACTGTCAAATATGCTTAATAACAGGGTATTTTTTCGATTGAGATAAAAAAGCACGCCTTTTTGACCAATGACACCGTATTTCGATTAGGTGATAGATAAGGGGGTTTAATTCTTTCACAGTCTCCTAACCTTGGTCAAACTTTGCGACAGAAACGATTGCATTAAAACCAGCTTTTATCCTCGATAATTTCGACTTGGCTAGTGGGCGTTAAGTTAATGTTGTATTTATTTTTAAGAGGTACGGAAAGCAGTTTTTTCCATTGTGTACCTGGTTGGGTGAATAAAAAATATAAAGCAACAGCACCCTGTGCAGGTAGGCTGACGCTGTATTCCTGTTTTGTGCCAGGTACTATAGAAAATACGCCTAATACGCTTGGATCTTGCGGATCAGAGAACGCTTTATTGGCAACGTCTTGATAACTTTCAAGCATGAATTGTTTATCGTTAGTCGTACGCGCAACGAAATAAAATAAACGACTATTGTTAGTCTGATAATCAGCTGTAATTTCAAACCCCACTGGCGGAGGTGGTGTCGGATCGCTAGCGCAGGCTGTTAATAAGGTTGTTAAAATCAGTGATGAAAAAATAGTCCAAGATGAGAGGCGTGTCATTAATTAACTTCCTGCAAGATTAGTGAACAGAACCCACGGGCTGTTTTGAAAGGTGAATTCAACGTTTAACTTTTGTTCTGGAAAGTTAGGATGGGCGAATAGCCATTGATAATGCGTATTGCCAGTCGATTTACCTTGTTGCAATAGTCTATAAAAATTCCAAGGAGAATCTGTCACGGTCATGTCGGCATAGACTTGGGTCGGATCAGCATCTTTACGAAATTCTACGCCAGCCGCTGCGGGCTGTGCTGTCCACCACTCCAAGGATAATTTATGCCACGTTTCTTGTTGGTTGAAGCCTAATACTGACGCACCACCATTGCGCAAATAAGTCAAAGATACTAGCGGCGCGTTTGGTATTTGTTTACTGTCAAAAGCGGGCAATAATCCTGGTTTAACTGATAATTGCAGCGGTTTTGGATTGCCCTCTTTATCCCACAGGTTAGCCGTGAGTTGTTGAGCTGCGTTGAGCCGTTTAAAATAATTTGCAGGTAACGCCAAACTATCGGTTAATTCCTGACGCTTGACCCATACGCCATTGCTAAAACTGCACAATGGGGCTAGGTATTGCTGAAAGATCACCCAAAATACGCCCTGTTTCGGATGAAAAATTTTGATTAAATCATCCGTGGTCAGTTCTTTATCCTTACCTGCGTCGAGCTGGAAAGGAAAGTTGACCAATAGCGGCTGAACATTAGAACTCCATATATCTGTCCATAAGCCGTCGATAGTTTGTTTGATTTCGGCAGTGCCTAATTCCGCGACTTTCTGTGTAGGTGCTAGGAACGGTTGTTGTTCTTTCTTTGGAATACCTGCATTTTGCAACCAGTTTTTGACCAGCTTTGAATAAGAGCTGTCATCATTGAGTAATATTGCCCAAGCCCCGCGTCCCATCGGCGTTAATGCACCTTTTAAACCTGCGGCATCGCCATCGGTCTTTTGCGGCAAATAAGGCTCATGCGAGTTCAGATCATTTTGCATTTGTGCCATGATGACCTGATATTTTTGAAATTCAGGGTAAACGCCATCTTTTTCTGCCATTAGCTGTTTAATATAACGAAATGCCATCAGCTTTTGTGCGAACGGTTGAAAGTTGGGTGAGGCAGGTAATACCAGCGTGGTGTTGTTTTTTATTTGTAGCAGTGTTTCTAATAACGGGGAATTAGGTTGCTGTATTTGGTTCAGAACATAATCCAACTCCCAAGGAGAATTGATGCGCACCTGAAGTTGCTGAAAGTAGTTTAAATACGCACTTACATAGTTATCAGAGTAAATACGCAAATTGGTCAGGACGAAATCGTTAAAACGTCTTTTCTCATCGGTATTAATCGGTAGTTTTGCAACCACATCTGACAATGCCATGATGGTGGGTTTAACTTGTTTTTCAAAAGCATCAGCAGACAAACGACCGTCAATACGCGCCTTACCTGCGAACAGTGCTTCGCCATTATTACTGCCGTTCATCTCCACATTAGGATAATTGGATACTGAGTCGAAGAAAACCCAACCATTATAATTTTTATGGCTAAGCATAATGTTGTGTAGCATTGTGACCACGCGGCTGCGCGTCAGTAAATCAATCCATTCGGTATTGGAATAAGAAAAGAACTGGTCATTCAGACTAAAGTGCATGGTTAAAGGGGTAAGATTTGTTTTGTTATCAGCAACTACTTTTACCTGTTCAATGCACTGGTTTATGGAGTCAGTCACCGCGCAAGCATTGGTATCGTTAAGGCTAAGATTATTAACCAAGCGCAGTAATTGCTCCAAAGGCTTCTGACGGAACATAGTTTGTTCCTCGTTATAATGTTGTAAGTTTATTGCCAAGCCTGTGTTCTGCTGTAGCCAGCTCATCATCCATTGCTCATGCGAGTGACTATTAAGCTCGTCAATAAATTTAAGCAACGCAGTGCTTTGTTGAAAAATACCCGTTAATTCTGGCTCGGTAATGGCCTGTTTTTTAAAAATTTGAGTGAATTTTTGGAGCAGCGATAATAAATCTGTATGTTTTGCGTCATAAATTTCAGTCAAGTTATAATCAATTTCATTGAGGGGCATATCTAGCTCATTAGTGTATGAATTATTCGCTATATACTCAGTAATAAGCAATCTATGCTTAATCATGTAATCCGTCGGTTTTTCTTGCAATTGCGTCAAAATTAATCTGCCCATGTCATTGTCAGGTTTTGCATACAACAGAGACAGCAGTTTAATCGTTTTAAAAACACTATCAGGTTCAAATTGTGCTTGTTTTATTAACGGGATTAAATAATAGGTGCGTATTTGTCGAAGCAGTGAATGATTACTGTATTCAACCACCTCAGGGAAAAAACTCGGCTGGAACGTCAATAGTGCGTTTTTATTCAAATCGGCACTAAAGTCAAGAAACAACGGACTAATTTTTTCTGGATAGAACTCTATTGGCGTTGCACGAACCGATTTAATATTTTCCATTACCTTGATAAGTAGCGACTTTTGATAACAATAACCACCGATAAAATAGCCCAAGCCCGCTAATAACAAAATGAGTGCGGCTTTGGCGTGATAACTCAGAGTAAATGGTGATTGTGCTAAAAAACTGGAGGGTAGTGCGAAAGGGTGACAATCAAAACTATGCACCTGCTTCGACAGTAGACAAAGCCTTATGATAGGGGGTGATGTTTTGTTTTGATGTAAACCTGCTTGATGTAAAAACTCGGATAAAACCCCCAGTACACGCGGGGCTTCATCAAGAAATTCAACTATTTTAAGGTAGTCTTGAGCAGGACAGCCAACTAATGCGCGGCTCAGATAGTGCTGAAAATCGTCTAAGCAGGACTCCAGACGATTAATACCATCCCCTTCTGGAAACTCTATTTGTAGCGGTATACCCGCTGTTTCCAAAAAAGTACAGAACTCCACAAAGCCATGTACCTCTTCCATGTGCGTTAAAGCCAGTGTCAGCGGCAACGGCGCGTTTTCCAACTCACCGAATACTTTCAGTTTGCCTAATAATGCACGACCTGACAGTCGTAGACGTTCTGGTTGTGGATTTAATAAAGTCGTTACGTCTATTACCACCACAGCTTGAGGGTCTGTGGGTAAATGTTGCCATAACTTTCTTATCGCCTGATAAGTGGCACGGTTGGTGTCGTAAAGCAGTGATGATGAAAATTCCAACACCAACGCCTCAGCACCCTGATAAATTTGTAGCAACGGATCACCGATGGCACTGGGATTAAAACAGAAATCCTGTCCCTGCCATTCAGCATATTCATCAATGATTTCAGTTTTTCCGCAACCCGCTTCACCAATAACCAAAGACAGCGGCACAGACAGTGCATTAGAACGTAATCGCCACGGAATGGAATGAATAAAATTACGCCATATTTTTAATAAGCGGTTTGATGCCAATAACGGCTCTGCAAGCACAATTGGTTTATTGCTATCTTTGGGGTGTTTACGTCGCCAAATCAGGAATGTCAACACGCACAGCAACACCAATATAATCGTCAGACCCAGCCAATCAAACCAACTTAACGTGGTTATTATCGTATTCAGCATAGTCTTTAAATATCCTGAGGCTCTTGAATCACCGCTTCCAGATCAGCATTCTCGGTATCATCGGGATTGTTTTTTTCAACCCCCGTAAACACTAATTCGCCGTCAGTAATACTAATTATGAGCTGTTGCTCATCACGCAGCTCACCCTTAAGCAAAAGCTCAGCCAGCATATCTTGAACCCGCGTTTGAATGACCCGTTTTAAAGGTCGTGCGCCATACAGTGGATTGAAACCCCATTCTGCCAGCGCGTTTACTGCCTCGTCACTGATAGTGAGCTGAATACTACGTTCTTCCAGACGTTTACCCAAACGCTTAAGTTGAATATCTGCGATAGGGTGCATGGTTTCTGGGGTAAGTTGACGGAAAACTAAAATATCATCCAGACGGTTGAGAAATTCAGGACGGAAATGATTGCGCACACTTTCCATAATTTGCGCCTGCATAAGGTATTGTTCTTCTTCTGTTTCCACTGGTTCGATATACTCAGAACCCAGATTAGAAGTCATTAGGATTAAGGCATTAGTGAAATTGACTAATCGACCTTGGCTATCAGTTAGACGACCTTCATCCAATAGTTGCAAGAACAGATTAAACACATCAGGGTGAGCTTTTTCTACCTCATCAAACAGAATCACACTGTACGGTTTATTACGCACTTGATTAGTTAGCACCCCGCCTTCTTCATAGCCAACATAACCTGGAGGCGCACCCGTCAGTCGAGAGACCGAATGTTTTTCCATAAACTCGCTCATATCAATGCGCACCATTGAGGTATCGTCATTGAACAAAAAATGCGCCAAGGCTTTTGCTAATTCGGTTTTACCAACCCCTGTGGGGCCTAGCATCAGAAAAGAACCCAGCGGACGATTCGCATCTTGCAGATTCGTATGCGCACGACGAATCGCTTTGGATACCGCAGCAATCGCGTTTTCCTGTCCAACCACGCGTTCGCGTAGGTGGCTTTCCAATTGCAATAGTCGCTGTTGTTCAGAATCTAGCATTTTCGACACTGGAATGCCTGTCAATCGTGCGACCGTTACCGCAATATCCTGTTCATCAATCGAGTTTTTTTGCGGATGAATTTCAGTGGTATCAATATCAGCGTATTCAGCAAGGATTTTTTCTGCTGCGGGAATGACTTTGTACTGCAATTCGGCAACGCGCACAAAATCTTCCTCACGAATTTTTTGCTCCATTTCTCGGCGTGATTCTTCCAGTAGCTTGCTGGCAGTTTGTACTTCGGTCATTGCCCGTTTTTCCCGCTCCCAACGTTCAGTCAGTTGAATACTTTTTTCACGCAGCTCGGTTATTTCGCCCTGTAACTGCTGTTTGCGGGTTTCAGCCTCTTCATTCGCCAGTGCAGATAATTCAATTTCCAGTGCGACTAAACGGCGATCTAAAATTTCCAGTTCAGCAGGCTTGGCAGACAAACCAATCCGTGCTGTTGCCGCCGTTTGGTCAATTAAGTCAATCGCCTTATCTGGCAGGAATCGATCCGCAATATAACGTCGAGACAGGCGAACGGCTGCCAGCAAAGCCGCTTCGGTGATATGTATGCCGTGGTGCATTTCGTATTTTTCTTTAATGCCCCGCAGAATCATGACGGCAATTTCATCATTCGGTTCATCAACGCGTACCACCTGAAAACGGCGATTTAAAGCCGCATCTTTCTCGAAATATTTACGGTATTCTTCGTGAGTGGTTGCACCAATACAGCGAATTTCTCCTCTTGCCAATGCGGGTTTGAGTAAACTCGCTGCATCTATCGAGCCTTCCGCCTTGCCAGCACCGACCAGCGTATGAATTTCATCGATGAAAATAAGTACATTGCCTGCATCGATAATTTCCTGCAACAGACGTTTAAAACGTTCCTCGAATTCACCTCGGTATTTAGCACCCGCAATCAACAACCCCATATCGACAGCTAAAACCGAACAACCTATTAAATCCTTGGGAACATCACCCGCGATAATGCGTTGCGCCAACCCTTCAACAAGAGCCGTTTTACCAACACCCGGTTCACCGATAATAATCGGATTATTTTTAATGCGCCGACACAATACTTGAATAGCGAGGTTAATTTCATCTATGCGACCGATGACGGGATCAAGTAAACCTTGCTGAGCCAACTCGGTTAAATCTCGGGTATATTTGCTCAGATATTCAAATTCACCGACACTGCTGCCATTTTTATAACCGCCTTTGGGGATTTGTTCCAGCATCTTGATAAACGTTTCTTTGCCGCCCCCTGCCTCGGTTAATACAATGATACATTCCTCTTGCTCCCACAGTGCTATCAATAAATGATTAATACCGATGTATTTATCACCCATGCGGATGGATGTTTGTTCAGCGAAAATAAACACCCGTTCTAGTTCACGATTAATAGGCGTTTGTTGTGCATTTCTCAACGCCTTGGGTTGAGCGATTAATTGCCCGCCGACAGCCGCATCTAAAATCACTAAATCAATATTTGCCTGCTCCAGATATTGCCGTCCTATACTGTTTTTTGACTCCAGCAGCGCGTATAAAAAATGCCAAGGCGTAACAACACCATGATCTTTTTCAACCGCCAAACGACAAGCACGTTCAATAGATTCTTGGGCTTTTAAATTAAATTTTTCAATAATCATAATTATTATTTTTGTGCTTAGAGTAACTATTAGCAGTTAGGAAGTAGTTGATTTTATTGATGTCGATATAAGTGGCTTTTCATACGGCGCAATAGGCTATCGCTATTGCGCCCTACGATCTTATCGCGTTCCAAATGCGTGTTAATCGTGTTTTATTGATAAGAGCATTATGATGTGCCGACGATAGGAGGCGCATCAATCGCGTCGTCACTCGAACGATGCGCTTCGTACCTCAGCACATCCTATATAGCGCATCTTATCGCGTTTCGTACCTCAGCACATCCTATGTGGCGCATCTTATCGCGTTATTTAGCCCATCTTATCGCGTTAACGATCGCGTTCGTACCTCAGCACATCCTATTTAGCGCATCTTATCGCGTTAAAATGTTACAATCACGGGTGTTGAATTTTTATCTGAGCAATCAAAGCCTTACCATCTAGTAAAGGATCACCCGCATTACATCGACCAAGTTGTATCTGATAACCCCAGCCGACATAGGCTTGAGCGGCTTTAGTAGTTGACGCACGAGTAAGCGTCGATCCTTTAACTTTCATATATTCAGTACCTCCAGTTGTCAACTTGTCTAAAGCCTTTGTTAACACACTTTTAGTCAGAGGATGTAAATCACTTTTCATATTCGTAGTATTCGAAAATGGTTCATTTGCTATCTTATGCAACAGGGGGGTACTACTATTACCGAAGGCGATACCTTGTGCAGATGTTGCTAACTCATTTCCAAGCTGATCCATTGTTTCATGGTAGGCATCTACGATAGCCTTCTGAACATCAAAAGTTATCGCACTTGCGCCTCCCGCACCATGTGGAATAAAAGCAGTTCTGCTATATTTAGCTTTAAAAACTGGCGGCCCCGCCGGTGCCGCCTTTGCTTTACTTGGTGGCCACAGACCCTTTAATTTCAGAGCACCATCGACTCCAGTATTTGCAATAGCTGAACTCTTCATTGCTTGACTTTTGCCTAGTGCTACAGGGGGAGTTGACTTAAGATTCCATCCTTTAATTTCACTAACGCCATCAACGTCAGCTACTACAGCCGTTGATATGGCTGTAGATCCCGCTCTAATAACACCATCCATATTATTATTCGCAGCCGCTGCCACAGCAGACCCCGCAGCGGCAAGCACAGCTCCTAGTACACTCATTCCACCTCCAGTAAGAACATTACCTCCTATCATCACCAAGGTTCCTGCAAAATTCATCACCAATGCAGCCGTCCCTGAGCCAGTTTTTTCACACTTTACTTCTATCATAGCGTTTGTTATCGCATCACAGCTATTAGCTATTTCCAGACGGACAATGGCAAACATATTTTGTGCGATCATTCTGTTCGCTTGTTCCATTTTATCTTCCAAGATATCTAAACGGGCGCATTGTGTTTTCACTAACTCAAATAAATTCGATAAAGTCTGATCATTACCAAAAGTACTAAGTTGCTGAGTTGTTTGGTTTTGTAAAGTCGTCGGCATTTTAAATCCTCATTATTTTTTTTCTTCGCTTGAACAGAGGGTTCTTCACACTCTGAATGTATATTATCTTGTGTTCACTGCGTACGGCACAATAGCGATAGCATATTGCGCCGCAGGTAAGGTGTATCATTCGGCGGATTACGCTATTGCTAATCCGCCCTATAGTTGTAATCAATGAATGACTACTTTTCTCTCTCATTTCCATAGGTTTTAAATCATACTCATCACAGCATAAACTGGCAATATGCAATCGCTAACATCCTATGTTAGAATTTTTTGCTTTAACTCCGACAAACAGCGGTAAATCGCGTGCCGTTGTCGTCGATAAAGTTCGCCAGTTAAATAATGGAACTGACACCATTCTTGATCCGCACCGCCTGCTTTATTGCGTTTGGGTAACAGCGGTAACACTTCAATGCGGTCGGGTAAAAATTCACTGCCTAATTCGGTTTCGATGCGTGCCTGTAAAGCGTTGGTATCTACGCCCTCGCCAAATGCCAACAGCACTTGACGTGGATCGGCATCGCCGCCGTGTACCGTGGCTTCGATTAATGCTAAATAGGGCTGACAAGCCGATAGTACGTCGAGAATTTCCTGACGCGGGTAAGTGCGAGCTGCCCGACCACGCGGATAGTTGCCTAGATAATGCCAAGCGTTTAAATACAGTGCCAAAATATGCGGAGTGGGTGTCCAAAGCATTTTTCCTTTTTCTTCTTTGCCTAAGGCTATGCGTCCCGACCCATCCAGACAAGGCAAATCGGGGGCGGTAATCCTGCCAAATTGCCAACACAGTGCCGCAGCGGGTATGGTCTCGTGATGGGCTTGTCCTCGACATTTGGAGGAAAAAAATATCGCTCCGCCCAGTGTCGTGTTCCAGAGTATATTACCCGAATAACTGGATTGCAATTGTGCTTTTTGAATAAAGTCCAGCCACAGCGTTAAGTCAGCCGATTCAGCAGGATGGCGAAACCAATAACGCCATGATTTTTCACCATTGAGAGGATTTCGCCGCAACAGATCACGCAGACTACGGCTTACTCCCAATATATCAATGTGCTGTTCCAACAGTCGCTCTGGTTTTTTTTCTAACTCTGAAAGCTCGATGTGTACCCAAGTGCCACCATTCAATAACACTGCCAACACCAGCGCGGGCTGGCTTTCCATTGAATGCCAGTCGGGTGCGGCACAGGCTAGACCTGGTTTAATTCCCAAAGACAAAACACCATCACGCACCGCGCCCAAATAGAGGCTGGCGGCATCAACAGGACACGGCAAATCGGGCGTTGAACTGGTTGGATCAAAGCACTGGGCAATAATAGCCGTGCCTGAATATAAATGGGATTGCCGCGTAGGCGGTGAGGATGACGGGGTATTAGGCAAAGCTATTTTTTGCCAGACTTCCGCAAGTCGGTGTCGGTACAGTGAATCCATCACCAGCCATTGCGGTGCAAGCTTTTCCAGACGATGCTGTACGAAGGTGTTGCCTTGTGGCGGTAATAACGATATGACTAGACCTAAACGCAATCCAGCCAGTAGAGCGGTTAGCCAGCGCGGGCCTTGTGGATACAAAATAACCAATGTCTCTCCCGCCTGTACGCCAACGTCTTCCCACGCGGCTGCCAAGCCATTTACGGATTGTTCCAATTCGGCATAAGACAAGGTTTGCCAGTTATCGCCATCAAACCAAATATAAGCGGGTGTGGTATGGCTTTTTTGCCGCACCACCAAATCATTGTAAAAATCGTAACAGGATAAAGCGGTACTTTTTGTTTGCATTCCCTGCTGCCGTTTCCAGTAGGTATGTAGAGCCATCCAAAAATGATCAGGATTTTTCCAACTCAAATCCAGCCATGCTAAATCGGTGGGTGTGCCTAGCTCTTCACGCCATAAAGACGCTTCGATAGCGGCAAAATTCGCGTTAAACCAAGAAAAGCTATCGTCATTGATTGGCATGACAATCTCGGCAGGAGTAAAGAATCATTACAAAGTCACCTTGACTTGACCCGCAAAGCTGATGCTGATAACACCTGCCCAGCAACACATCAATTTACTATCGCTGTTGAGGACGGGCATATTGCCAATTAATACGGTGGGCGTTCCTACTACCCACGGTGCGACAGTGACGGGTAGACAGGGCATGGGAGTGAGAACACCTAAAGCCGCTGCCGTGGCGGCTGCCACCATGGGATTTGCTAAGCTGGTGCAGACTCCGAATGGTGTAATATTTAGAAACGGTTTGTTATCCATGATATTGGCTGCGGGCATATTGACCAATACTTTATTGATTGGTAATACGGTCAGCGGTGTCGGTGCTGCTCCGAAAGAACAGCTAAGTATCGCGGTGCCAGTCACTAAAAGTGCCATCATAGCCTCCTAATCATTCATAAAACTATCAACATCAATTTTCAACCAATCTTGCATGGCTTGCCATTGTGGGCTTCCCCTATGCTCTTCGTAGACGGCTAGTTCTTCAAAGTTAAGCACTTGTAACTTGACGAAAGTTCCGAATGTTTTCGGAAAATAAATCATCGGGTCGAACGATGCTAAGGTTTGGTTAATATCATCTGCGAGCAGTGCCGCTCTAGGAAAATTTTGTTCTTGAAGCAAATATTCAAAAGCAGCTAACTTTTTTAGCAACAGCTCCATGTGATGAGACACTTCAATTTTTAGAGTACCTGTTACAGGAGCAGCAGGGCTTATTTTTCCTATAATATCGACCTCTATTTTTTCAGGTTCTACTACCTCCACTTCGGGTGGCTTATACACTAAGCGTTGCAATGCCCTTAACCACGTCTCTATCTTGCTACACACGACCACAGACTCGGTATTATCTTCAAGTTGATGATTAATGCTTAAACGAAACGCTTCGCTGGATTTCAGTATAGTATCTACTTCATCCGCACTAATCGAAGTCTTCCACTGTTGCCACAACTGGGTATTTTTTTTTTCTTCGTATTGGATTTTTTTCAGTAATTGCCGAAATAACCAGCTCAGACTATTTTGGACTATTTTTTCTCGCTTGACGACAGGACCAATAGCCTCCCAATTTTCCAAGATAACATAATCTAAGCAGTCGATAACCGTTACCAAACTGGCTAAACCATGTTCCAGCCAGTAGCCATAGAGGAAGTAACAAATCAGCCGAATGTCATAAATCCCGTCCACAAGAATAATTTCGCTCAAACGGGCGGCTTCGGCATAATTTCCTTGCTGTACTAACGTTGCAATTTCATCGAAGCGTGGGTCAGTGGAGTTAAGCCAAGAATTTTCCCTTATCGGTAAATTGCGCTGCAATAAGTCAATTTTCATAGTGTGTTTACCCTCATGCTAATCACATAAATAGCCAGAAAAAATTCGAATTCGCCGAACCTGTAACTTATCACTGAATATATTTTCATAACCCAAATAACTGTTTTGTTTCAAGCTAAGCGCACTGCCTTGAGTCCGAATTACTAACCATATTTCTAAATCTACACCTACATTCCGTAATAGTGGAAAGATCAAACTTTGCAGCCGCATATTTATCTCATGCACCCAAGGTTGACCATTAGTAAACATTTCTTCATCAGTGATGAGGGTGATGTACTTTCCTGGCACCAACATCTCTTTCCTTTTTCCAAATACAGTCTGGTGACCCAGATGGAATTTACCCAAAATAGGCGAATTTAGGGTGACATTTCGTTTGAGTGTACGCTTTTCCACTCTAACCTGTAGTTCTGGAAAAACTAACTGACTTAACCAGTGCAAAGTGGTAATGCTATCTAATTTCAGCGTATAAAGTGAGGCATTTTTTCTGGATTCCCAACTCTGAGTAAATGTTTGATCAAATTCAGAATAAATGGCAAACAAAAAACGGCGTAATAACTGATCATCGAAATAGCCAAAGAACTTCGCAAACAATTCCGAGTCAACACTGCCATTATCGACCTGCTTAAATAAATAATTGGGCAGTACACTTTGTCCACCTAACAGACCGATATTAAGGGTAATAACGACTTTCCTTGGCGAGTCATGAAACTCAATACCCTCAACCAGCCGCGTTTGAGAGCAATTACTAAAGTGGCTACAAAATAAAATCTCATCTATGCCATAACCCAGATAATCCAATAACATCAGCAGGCTGATTGGATCAAATCGCCAACTATGCTGAACAATGCGGGTTTCAATCGGTGTCATAATACATCTGTCTTAGACAAATCCATTGCCCATAATAGTTCTTCCAAGGTTTCTAATAGCTCAACAATCGTGTCCTTTTGTTTGCTATCAGCGGGGAGAGCATTCGCGTCTAGCGAAAATGCAAGCTCTATTTCTGCGGTTAAGTTTTTAAGCGCGTCTGACACGCTGTCAGTGTTAGAAAATTTATCAGTAATCAACCGCTGCAATTCAAGGTATTGATTGTAAATAGTGAGATTAATTTTATTCTGTGCTGGCACAATGACAGGCACGACGCTTTTTTTCCAGTTCTGGCGTAAGCTGTCAGGTGAAAATAGCGCATCAAGTTTAGCGGTCATGGTCTGCCTGTATTATTTAAAACGTCGGCTGCCAAGTGCTGGCTAGAAAAGTGAGAAAACAATAAACAAGTAGCAATAGCAAACCCACACCACCGTAATAAATACGGTTTAGCATACGAAAATTTGCCCATTTTTTCGGCGCAGGCGTGGGAGGCGTTATCGTAATTATTGGTTGCAAAATGATATGTGGGCGTAACTTCTTAAGTTGATCGCTAAGCCTTTCAACGTTACCACCGTAACGACCACAAAAACCATCATGCAGGCAAAAATAATACACTTCATAAACTAAAGGCAAAGTGTCTGGTTTTGCCAAGGCATTATCTAATAACTCATAAAATAAATCACCCGCATCAACGACTTGATATAACTCTTGTTGTAACGGTGGCCATTCCAACTGGTTAATATCCAGAATCATTTTTTTAACCAGTTCGTCACAATGTGCTGTCAGTGGAAATAACACTAAGTAAGCATCACGCTCTGAATATCGCTCGGTAATTGCAGTGCGCAACTGCTCTAGTTGATCGCGTAATTTACTGCGCAATTTCACTAAATCTATCATCGCAATAGTATCCAGCGAATCCGCTTCTCGGAAAGGATTCAGACAAGCATTGATAGTAACAATTATGCCCCACAGTTCCTTATTCATCATTTTTCACCTAAAAAATTGCTATCCAGTGCATCCTGACTTTCCCATCGTGTCTCAACCAGCGCATCCTCAATCCATAGATTGAGTATCCGTCCTATATGCTGGACAAAGGTGTCGATTAATTCAATATTTTCATTTATGGATGATTTAAACTGTAACGTATAAATTTGCTTGGTAATTCGTTTTTCTACGCCCCCTAAAGATTCTTCTTCGGTGCGTAAACCAATCAAGCTGTTAAATACGTTTTGGAACGGACTTGTCGAAACACTACCCAACGCTATGAGCAAATCACGGGTATTTTGAAGGTTAAAACGGGGTTTGTGCATTAAAGTTAGCAAATGAATATAACCCGTATTACTGTTTATTTGACCGTTTTCAGCATGGGGCGTTGCGGTATCTAAGAGTTCCCATTTTACGCCTGCCATTTGCCGACGATACATTGATAAGGTATAGGTTTTTTTCAAGTATTGGTCGTACCAAGGTTGTTGCCATAATGCGTCAACGACCAATGTACGCGACTCCTCAAATGCCGCTGGAAAATGAGGGACTAGCCAGTATAAGTGACTGCCGTCTTCTCGTAGTAGACCTTGTTCAATTTCGTAAGAACCATTACCTCCTGCCAATATACCCGGACGAAAAGGCAACATACCTTGTTTAGTGACTTCATAAACCCCAAGCACTTTTTGTAAGCTAAAACCAAATTCGGGTTGTGGATGGCGAAGCGTATAGCGTTCTTGAGTACCGTCACAAATAATGGGTTGAGCAGTCATTCGTTGATTATTGATTAATGGGACGGTAAATAATTGAAATAAATCTTTGTGTAATCGAAGTTGCCGAGGTATTGGCTCATCACAATCCAATGTCACCGTAAAACGAGTCCAATTTCGTGGAGCTGACGGCAATTTTAATTCGAGATACAGTTCTTGTTGAGGGCAATGAAAATAATAACGTTCTTTCTCTAGCGGATGAATCCAATCATCTATTTCAATAGTGGCGGTGGGCGTGCCAAGACTGAATTGACAAGGCATACAGGGCTGGTCAGTATCATAAATACCAAACTGAATCCCCGCTGTTTTCAATGATTTCCCTAGAAAGTGAGATACTTTCAGTGACAGTGGGAAGTCATTTAAATAGTTAATATGCAGGCTGATGGTTTCTAGCTGTTCGTTTAGCGGATAATTAGCCTGAAATGACAACAACATTCTAATTCCTGACCCTGATGAACGCGGCTCTTGTGTGACGGCTACCAATGCCATTGGCAATATTCGCAAAGGTCGGGTGGTGCTGTACATAACCAAGCCACCTTTTTCTGGCTGCAATTCAAATTCAGTCCCTTCAGCTAAGTCCAAAACTTCGGTAAGGTGACCTGTAGGCATAGCCTGAATCATTGCCATTGCCGCAAGCGGTGTCAGCAAATAAGAAAAAAATTGTTGATACAAGCGGAGGTGCGTGGCATCTAAACTGCGCAGAGCCGCAAGATGAGTGCGTGCGCCAAAAAAAGCCAAGGCTTCAATGATACGTTTAACATCTGAATCTTCTTTATCTAATTTTGACGCAGGGTAATCCAGTGCGTAATTTAGCCGAAAATCTGCCAAATCATGTAATTCTTCGAGAAATTCTTGATACTGTGTGTCGTCTGAATTCATGAAATTTATCCGAGCTTGATCAGGCTGCCCTGAATATTGGTAATCGATCCTTTGACTGTGGTTATCCCGCCGCCTTCAACATTCATCAATCCTGATGCGGCCACTTTGACCGTAGCACCTTTTAAATTAGCTGTTGCTGTCGCGGCAATATCCACTTGCGCACCCGTAATACTAACTTTAGTATCTCCGTTAATTGTGGTGGTTGCGGCTGTTACTTTTGCACTGCTGGTGGCTGTAGCGGCAATATCAGCCGCAGTCATATTTAGCTTAGATGTGACTTTCACATGCGTATCTGCTGCTGAGGTAAAGGTGGTTTTTTTCGTGCTGTCAATGTCAAATGTGCCATCGGCATGATGTAGAGTGTCCTTCGTCGATTTGCAGGTAATGGCTTCTGCATTGACATTAAAATTTTTGCAATCTATGGTGATGGTGTCAGATGTCTGGGTGATGGTACTGGTGTCGCTGTCACCTTTGCAAGTATGAACCATGCTGGTGCCGTTGAAGACCATGGTTTGCGTAATCTTGCCGTCTTTATTAATCACCGTTACGGTAATTCCATCCGTTTGACTCAATTCAATTTTACAAACTAAAGTCATCTCCAACCGCCTTATTCTTCTGTCTGGGTTTGTAAAATAATGTAACCGTCAGAAAATTGTAATAGTTCAGTGTCTTTTTTCTCTGTGCGTTGAATTTGTAGCTCTGGCTTACTGTCCACATAAGTATGTTTGATAATGTTATGACTGGTCGTTGATTTTCCCATGACCAATTGGTTTCCCTGTGAATCCATAGGCAAAGCAGTGCCACTACCCCAATCCAGAAAATCGGCGATAACCGCGCTGTTAAAATTTAATCCGACTAACACCCGCGCATTTTTATAAGGCGGAAAATAAAACTGCCCTGCGTCTAAGTTTGGTTGATAGGCTGCGCGTACCTTTTTATTGTCCCACAACGGAATGCTAATTTGGTAATAATTGATGGAGGTATTCTCATCGGTGTAAAACTGATAGGTCGCATCGGTGTCTTCGCCTGTTTCGCTGACAATTTTGCCTTCCACGAAAAAAGGATAAACGGGTAGTGTGTAGGACGGCAAATCCACCCACAGTTCCGTACTACTTTCCAAACGCATCGATTGCTGTATCTCATAGCAACTGTAACCAGGAACATCGCCCTGTTTCGTCCAAAGTGCGTGTAGTTGCCATTTCCTTACTCGATAAATATTGGCTTGATTAAATAAGGACGAATTCCAAGCAGAAGACCCCTGAAAGTTGACTAGCTGACCAGGTGGAGTAACTTGTAATTGAAATTTTTGGTATTCTACCCATACTTCGTGCGAGCATTGCTTGAATCGCGCAGTCTCCAGATCAACCCGCGCTTGCATATCAGCCGCAATTGGATAGCGAGCAATATAATCATGGCGGATGGGTACTGCCACTTGTTCATTGGTAATCGCAGTAATTTTTGGCGACTCCGAGTAAGCATTCAAAACATTCGGCTGGTGACGCAAAACTTCAGGAAAATCGATACCAAACTTGGTAATTTCAAACGCATCTAGCGATTTGGCTGTGCCTGTCTGGCTTTTGCTGGCAGTGAGGGAGTATTGATTTGTGGTAATGTCATAACTAAAAACCCCATTTTGACTATCCACCAACCATAATAAGAAATCGTAAAAACTAGCTTGATTACTCGATGCCCCTAAAGATAAAGACAGTACGGGATATACGGTCTCTAAGACCGACCAATCGTAAGTTAGGTTAATCTTGGCACTGGCGTGGGCAGTAATGAGCGTTTTTAAACTGGAATCGGTCAGCAGGTCGCAAGGATAATGTTGTTTCCATAATACTTGGGCGGGATCAGCAAAAGTGAGATGGTAATGACGGCATAACATCAAGGTTTGCGATGGCAACACATTGGTCAGGGTTTGTTCGGTAAAACCTCTGGTGGTTACCAATCCGCTCAAGACGAGCGGAATGCTGGTGGTTTTTGAAGGCTTAAGGTAACTCACCACCTGTAATGACAGCTCGATTAAATCATTTTTCGTGGTTATCGGCGTAAATAGCTTATCTGTTGTTCCTTCAACAGTGACTACAAAACTTATCTTACCGTTAAAACCGTAAGGATGTAGACTCAATTCTAAAGATTTGACATCACCAGCAGGAATATTATAGCTCTGACCAGCAATAGTCAGTGATAGCGTAATAGCCAAATCATCAGTAAAACTTATCATGCTCTAACCTGATAACAATCGCGTATTGGGTCTAGGAACAATTTTAACGGAGACCCATTATTGCGTAGCACGCAGTCAATACGAAAAGACAGTCGAAAAAGTCTATCATCTTTGATGGTCTCAATATTGATCAATTCAATTCGTGGTTCAAAACGCTCAATATTTTCGCTAATTTCGCGAGTTATCATCTCAGAAATATCCTCGCACGAACTAAGGTGATGGTGATCGGATAGACCAAAATCCTGCAAAAAAAAACCATAGCCGCGTTTAGTGTTGAGCATATTATTGAGATTGTCGATGATACTGGCGATTTCATCATCCTCGGCTTTGTCGTTTGCTAATTTGTGCAATAAAGCCATCAGACTGAACGCCAATAAAGGAAAAATTTTTCTTCCACAAATTTGGGGTCGGCATAAAAACCTGCCGCCAGTTCATTCAGGGCATGATCCCACTCTTCCCCTGTACTTAATTGATAAATATCCACCTCAGGACCAAAAGAATGCTGAAACGGTGGGCGATCTATACGTTTGATAGTAATGCCTTGCAGATAGAATTTATGCACCACAGGAATACGAGTAACAGCCGCAATTTTTAAACCATCAAGATTGATGTTTTTGTTGACCAATCCTTTCTGCACCAATAGATAAATTTCTTTTGCTTCTCGAATCGAAATTGGCAAGTTTACGCGGACAATGCCGCCCGTCAGCACAAATGGCAAGTAAGGTGAACGTGATTGACTAAATTGTAGTTGTTCATTCAGAGGGGCAATAATTTCACAAAATACTGCTGCAAGTTGCTCATGGCGATAAGGTGTCGTAGCAAATTGTGGGGTGCTATTATGATAAAAGCACAATTCAACATAAAAACCTTTTAATTGCTCGTACACATGGTAGGGATGCGGGGAAATTTCTGCAAAAAGATTGGCAAGAAAACGCAGTATTTGCACTACACTTCTTTGGCATTGCTTAGCATTGACCAGATCAGTGCCAGATAGGTAAATGGCGGTAATTTCTTGAGTTAGGTGATAGTGATAGGCTTCAAGATTACGAACCAGCTCCGTTAATTCTTCTTTTAGAAATGGTACTAAACTCAAGCTCATTAACGGTGGAATGTAACGTGATGACAGTTGCCACGCACCATTAGGCTGCTTTGTAAAATCCACTAAACGAAAACTTTCTACGGTATCATCACTTTCTTGTTCAGTAGACAGCTCAAGTGACCAAAGCCAACAGCTTACATTATCGCGTTCACTTATTTGCCGACCTGCTTCATGTTCGCTACTGTTTTCAGGAAGACTACTCACATGCAGGTAAACTGGCAGTGAAGTGCCACCAGACATATTAAGATTTAATGTTCCGACAATTGCATTTTTTTTCAACACTAATAACAAACCCGAAGGTAGCACCAAGGTCATCTCTTCCAGCGATAACATTCCTTCACTCAGCAAGGTTTCATTCCAGCGCAACCCATAAAGCCCATAGTCAGGCATTCCATGCAGACTGGAACGCAACGCGCTGTCAGCCAGCATGGATTCCTCCAGAGCAACTAAATGCTCTGGAAGTAGTGCCTGCCCCATGGTCCAGCGAACTCGTGAAAGACGATTGGACATAAATTAATAGCTACAAAGTTTCTGGTGTTAGTCAACAAAGGAGTTTAAGCACCTGCTACCGTCACTCCCCACGTTTTAACGAATTTGTCGGTATTGGAAACAGCGAAATTGAGGACTTGAGCTGAAGGCTTGGGCATAATGCCTATCCGCATTTCAAAATTCATCGGTGAGACTACTTCATGACTAGGAAGTGGATCCATAGAAAGATCCAGCTTGCCTCCCTGTTTATATATCAGTCCATTCATGTTAGTTGCATTGGAATGAAATGCCAGATAATACACCTTGGCAATTGCATCATAAGCATAGATATTGAACTGAAACACCACCGTATTATCCAGCAAATTGGTATGGAGCATAACACTCACCTTTTTTTGATTTTCATTGCTGAGCTGGCAAGATATGTGCAGTGGATCCGCATAGCCACCTTCCCAACTGATGGAGGAAATCACCGCAACGACTGCTGTTCCTGCTGTTACATCGGTATTTCCTCCAGCTGCAAAAGCGGCTGTTGGTATAGTCAAAGTTTCATCAGCCGCTAATGCAACGGTGCCGATTGTCATACTGACAAGATGACCCACCAAGTACTGCTGATCTTTTTCGAAGTTAAAGCCTTGTCTTACACTGCAAGCATAATATGAGGATGCCATGATAATTCTCTCTGTAGTTAATTATTATTTTCAATTTTACAAACGCGCATCTAATCGCAATTCAACATCCATTCCTTCGAATTGGATATGCGGCAACACGGAAATTTTACAATCATACCAGCCGATCATTCCAGGACGCTCTTCTACTTCTACAGTAGCTGCTTTGAAAGGATAATAGCGCAAGGTAAGATCATCGGGATTGACGATGGTGGTTACATATTTGAACATCCAACTATCCAGCACACCTTGTATATAGGGGGCATCTGCACTGCTGCCAATATTGTCACGCATGATACATTTGACGTAATGAGCAATCCGAGTAATTGAAAAGGTGTAAGAAATATTTGTCACCAACTGAGAGTTTTCTGAATCTTTTGGATCTTTGAAATTCTTGGGTTTCTTCAATGACTGGCAACTGAAAAAACACGCATCGGCAAAGCCTTTGCGATAAATCAACGGCATGAAGCCCGCATTGGCAAATTCGAGTTCGCGGTAATCAGGAATAACCATTTCCACAGGGATTTTCATTTCTTCTTCACCGCGTATATTGAACATATGCACGGGTAATCCTGTTATCAAACCACCGCCTTTAGGTCCACGCAGATATTGACACCAGCCTGAATTAGTAAAAGAGCGAACCATATTTTGTGCGAACAACATTGTTGCACTACCCCAAAGATAATCGGCATTGTTATCGCCGCGTACTTCTTCTTTAAAAGTGAAGTTACGAATAGGGTTAGTGTCTGGATCATAAGGCTGGCGCAGAATGTAACGAGGTAATGTCAAGCCGATATAAGCAGCCTCTTCTGACTCGCGGAGCTTATTCCATGAACCATAACGTGGATGGTTCATCATGCCTTCTAAATCCTTGAGAGCCGCTAATTCTTCAATGGTTTCGCAACCAAAAAATTTAGGAGATACCGCACCAATAAAAGGTGCGTGACTAGCGGCAGAAATTTTACCCATGATTTTTAGCCAGAATTCATCATCAGGGATATGATTAAATTCGTATAAACCAATGATGCTGCCATAAGGTTTACCACCGTATTGATCATACTCGGCTAAATAAACCTTCTTAAATAGCGCACTACCCGTAATATCAACAGCATTGCTGTCAAAATCAGTAAATAACTCATCCTTGCTCACATCAATGATGTCAATCATTACATCAGCTTTGAAATTAGTGGTACTCATCAAATCGTTTAATGCACGCCAATCGGCTTCCATACGTTTAAAGCTTTCATTGTGAATGATTTGATTTAATTGCGCATTGACCAACTCATCAATATCAGCAATTAATTTTTGTACCGCGCCTCTATCAAATCTATCTGCGGTAAAATCAATATTCATCAATACGGCAGCCATACCTGAAATAAACCGATCCTCATCGCGAATATTTTCAGCAATAGTTTCTAAATTGTTGGAAACCATGGGAATCAAATCGGAAACTTCAGAGTCAAGTCTCATGCTTGATAAAAAACGTTTTAAATCCAGTGCTTCACCTGTTGCAGGTGCAGCACTTTTAGTTGCTGTAGCAGTATCAGGAAGATCAGTCGTCTCGGTAGTCATACATCACCCTTTAATAGTCTAGTTGTTAAGTTAGTGCTAATCAGCATCTGCCGCACTTGGTAACTTGAAGCCCTCGAAGCCTTTGAGATCGGATAAAATTTTATCTTTATTCTCAGCGTTACTCATTAGTTCATTCAGCAATTTATTCAATTCCTTGCGATTATTGACGTTGGTGAGCATCTCGCCAACTAACTGCTTTAATGTGAGTAAACCTTTGAGTTTAGGCACATGTTCAGCGACTTCATCAGGAGAAAAGGATTTCATCGAGTTAATAGGGAGAGATATTTCTAGTTCTGCTTCATTCTTAGGGTCAATCTTGTTATCAACGGTAAAATTCAGACTCATCCCCATGTCTTTCATTATCGTATTAGTGTTAGTTCCATCCAAATTGCGCACCCGCCGCTCATCCAGATCCAGTTTTCGGTCAGGAGAAGAACCTTGTGAAAAGTCGCCGAGGATCATTAGTCGCATAGGCAACGTTATGTCCGCAGGCTGTCCATTAACTTCAGTTTTATACCGTAGGGTCAATCGTGATTTTGGAATTTCGTCTTGTATTGCCATTTTTTTCTCCGAAACACAGTGAATGATGGATGGTAACATTGGTTCGCGTATTACCGCGCCTGAAATACTATAGGTAGAGAGGTAGAGAGGTAGAGAGGTAGAGAGGTAGAGAGGTAGAGAGGTAGAGAGGTAGA
>JBAXNR010000073.1:0-22628 GCA_037133675.1 Methylococcales bacterium | reverse complement strand
CTTTTATCTCTGTTGTTACAACCAAAAACATGTCCTCAAAACACGATATGAGCCATTTCCCAATAGTTTCACGAAAAAGCCAAACGATTTTTTCATCAGGGACACGGTCATTTAAAAACAGTCCTAAAAAGCGCGTAAAGCTGAGTCTATCCCTGATTTGATATTCGAGGCTATAATCGCCAAAACCATATAAATTTTGTAATATCAGTATCTTAAATATAAGGGTCACATCAAAAGGTTTCGCACCTGCATTCGATTTCCTTTCTTTTTGATGTATGCGATTAAGGTCGTGACGAAAATCTTCCATCACCTGTTTAAAATCAGTGTGTAGTTAGCCTTGACACATCAAGCTTAGAGAGTTTTTCACAGCATTCAGCTTGTTGTAAAAAGCTAATCATGATATAAAGGCAAGTTCATTTTTACAACAATACTCACACTTATCGTCACGTTTGATAGGGTGCTTGGTCACAATTCAATTGTAGCAAGTTATCAGGCGGGATAAGTGGCGGCGTAACCCACTCGGCTTAGTCCGAATTTTAAATCTTAGGAGAAATAAATGGCAGCAGTATCCATGCGTCAAATGCTTGAAGCGGGTGTTCACTTTGGACACCAAACTCGTTACTGGAATCCCAAAATGGCACCGTTCATTTTCGGGGCGCGTAACAAAATCCATATCATTGATTTGGAACAAACGCTTCCTTTGTTCAATGACGCTATGAATTATCTGGGTCAAATGACAGCAAACAAAGGTACTATTTTGTTTGTTGGCACCAAAAAATCAGCACGCAAAGTAGTCGCGGAAGAAGCGACAAAATGCGGTATGCCTTACGTCAACCATCGCTGGTTAGGCGGTATGATGACCAATTTTAAAACTATTAAAAAATCTATTAGCCGTTTGAAAGAACTGGAAGCCATGAAAGCTGACGGTACACTGCATCAACGCTTTGGTAAAAAAGAAGCCTTAGGCATGGAACGTGAACTAGAAAAACTAGAGCGTAGCTTAGGCGGAATTAAAGACATGAAAGGCGTTCCCGATGTTATTTTTGTACTGGATGTTGGCTACGAAAAAAATGCCATTAGCGAAGCCATAAAATTAGGCATTCCTGTGGTTGGCATCGTGGATTCTAACAACTCGCCCGAAAAAATAGACTATATTATTCCAGGTAATGACGACTCGATTCGTGCCGTTAAACTGTATTGTGAAAGCGTTGCAGCGGCAGTATTAGAAGCTAAAACAGCCTATCAAGGTTTATCAGCAAAAACGGATGATTTTGTTGAAGAAGCCATAGCAGGATAACGGAGTCCAATAGCTTCAGCTATTGGATAAAACAGCTAAAGCTGTTTTACTCCACCCCCTACGCATTAATAACATCCAAAAACGCCTCCTTTTAAGGGGGCGTTTTTACAGTAACGACAGAGTGAGAAAAATATGAGTACAGTAATCAGCGCGGCAATGGTTAAAGAACTGCGTGAAAGAACCAGTTCTGGCATGATGGAATGTAAAAGAGCCTTAGTAGAAGCTGAGGGCGATATGGAATTAGCCATTGAAAATATGCGTAAAGCAGGTTCAGCGAAAGCCGATAAAAAATCAGGTCGTATTGCCGCCGAAGGTATTATTGGCGTTAAAGTTAGTAATGATAGCAAAGCAGTTGCGATTGTTGACATTAACTGTGAAACAGATTTCGTGGCTAAAGCCGAATCGTTTGTGTCATTCGTCAACAGTGTCACAGAAGGTTTATTAAACGCTGACATCGAAACTGAAGAACAATTATTGGCTATGCCTTTAGAAGATGGTGTGACCGTTGATGAAATGCGTCGTGGTTTGATTTCAACTTTAGGCGAAAATATCACGGTTAGACGTTTTGAAAAATTCAAAACCGAAGGCGGCACAGCCTGTTACCTACACGGCAACAAAATCGGCGTAATCGTCGAATTAGCGGTAGCGGATGGAGAATTGGGCAAAGATGTAGCTATGCACATTGCTGCTAGCAAGCCTGTTTGTGTTTCTGAAGATCAAGTCCCCGCTGAAACGATTGAAAAAGAAAAAGAAATTTTCTTAGCGCAACAAGAAGAAAAAATCAAAGGCAAGTCAGCAGACATCGTCGAAAAAATGGTTGCTGGTCGAGTCAATAAATTCTTAGCGGAAGTCACTTTATTAGGTCAAGCCTTCATTAAAGATGACAAAATCACCGTCGGTAAATTGGCAACCTCAAAAGGCAATCGCGTTATTCGCTTTAGCCGTTTTGAAGTTGGCGAAGGTATTGAGAAAAAAGAAGAAAACTTTGCTGAAGAAGTTGCTGCGTATGCTGATAGCTTTAAGCAGTAAGTTGTAGGTTGGGCTAGCGATAGCGTAACCCAACATATTGCTTAGTTGTGTTGGGTTAGGCTTACCTAACCCACCTGCGCACTAAATTTAATATCGTCAAATGACAGAACAAATTACCCGCGTCCTTTTAATTGATTTGGAAAATTGCCCAAGTCAAATTAATCAATTAATGACACACTTGGAAAAATATTCAATGGTCGTGGTTTGTTATGCCCAAAGTGGAGCAAAAATTCCTATTGATTGGTTAATGCCTTTAACGGGTATAGTTAATAATAAACGTTTAAAATGGGTAAAAATGCCAACGACAGGCAAAAATGCCGCTGATTTTGGCATTACCTTTTGGGCTGGCGTACTTATGGCAAAATTACCACCAAACACTCATTTTGATATTGTCTCCAATGATAGCGATTTAGATCATGTAGTTAGTTTATTAATTGACCAAAAACGCACCGCCGAACGTATCGGTACTAAAAAAGAAAATTTACCAGCCTTACCAGAAATAAAAACAACGGCAGTAATAGTAACAACAAAGACAACTTTAAAACCGCAAGAATACTATTTACATGAATATTGCTTATCTCTGATAAACATGAAAACGGGTAAGCCAGCAAAAAAAGAAACACTATTGAACAGCATTAATGCTAAGTTTAAATCCGATAATATTGATACAACTCAATTATTTGAAACGCTGGTTAAAAATGGCGTTATAGTTATAAATGCAGATAAAGTTATCTATAACCAACAAAAATTAAATCAATTTGCAAACAAATAACCTATTCATTTTAAACTCACTCACACAAACCCCATGACTAAATTAATTTGCCAAAGAATTCTACTAAAGTTAAGTGGTGAAGCGTTAAGTAGCAAAGAAGGCGGTAGCATCGATGCAGATATTGTTAGCCGTCTTGCCTCTGAAATAAAAGAACTCTGTGATGCTGGCATTCAAGTCGGTTTAGTCATTGGTGGCGGTAACATTTTGCGCGGTGCTGAAAAAGCCTCCGAAGGGCTAGACCGTGTCACTAGCGATCAAATGGGTATGTTAGCCACTGTTATCAATGCCTTAGCTATGCAGGATGCCTTGGAACATCAAGGACAACAAGTGCGAGTAATGTCCGCCCTTAAAATCAATCAAGTTTGTGAAGATTATATCCGCCGCCGCGCCGTGAGACATTTAGAAAAAGGTCGGGTGGTTATTTTTGCCGCTGGTACAGGCAATCCATTTTTTACTACCGATTCTGCCGCCAGTTTACGCGCAATTGAAATTAATGCAGGCTTGATGATTAAGGCGACTAAAGTAAAAGGCGTGTATTCTGCTGACCCTGAAAAAGTCAAAGACGCGATTTTTTATCCCTATTTAACGTATGATGAAGCACTCGACCAGCGGCTTAATGTGATGGATACCACCGCCTTGGTGTTATGCCGTGATAATAATGTCCCGATGCGCGTCATGAATATTTTTGAACAAGGTGCTGTCATGAGACTCATGATGGGCGAAGAAATAGGTTCTCTTATTGAACGAGGAACAGAATAATGATTAGTGATATACAACAAAGTGCAGCAACTCGTATGGGCAAAAGTATTGAAGCCCTAAAACATGAATTTTCCAAAATAAGAACAGGCAGAGCGCATCCTAGCTTGTTAGATCAAGTAGTCGTATCTTACTATGGATCGGAATCATCTATCTCTGCGGTGGCAAATGTTGCCGTTGAAGATGCCAGAACCTTGAGCATTACGCCTTGGGAAAAGTCGATGGTCACCGCAATAGAAAAAGCGATTTTAAAATCCGATTTGGGTTTGAATCCATCTACCAATGGCATGACTATTCGCATTCCCTTACCTGCACTGACCGAAGAACGCCGCCGCGCTTTAGTAAAAGTCGTTAAAAACGAAGCCGAAAATGGACGAGTGGCTATTCGTAATATTCGCCGTGATGCTAATTCTGAAATTAAAGATTTGTTAAAAGACAAGAAAATTTCTGAAGATGATGCTCGCGTTGCTGAAGAAAAAATCCAAAAATTAACCGATCAATATATCAAAGATGCGGAAAAATTATTGGAAGCAAAAGAGGCAGATTTGTTATCAATGTAATTGCCCAACAATATTCTGCTACTTTTGTGAGACACACCATGCCTACTGATGATCCTAGCCCCACACAACCCGTTAATCCTAATCCCCGCCATATCGCTATTATTATGGATGGCAATGGACGCTGGGCGCAAAAACGTTTTATGCCGCGTGCAATGGGTCATCAAGCAGGTGTTAAAACCGTCCGAAAAATAGTCGAATATTGCGCTAATCAAAAAATCGAAGTATTAAGCTTATTTGCATTTAGTAGTGAAAATTGGCGGCGACCTGAAACGGAAGTGTCTTTGCTGATGGCTCTGTTTATGGCAACGTTGCAACGGGAAATCAACAAGCTGGATCGTAACAATATCCGCTTGCGTTTTATTGGTGATAGGTCTGCGTTTCCCGAAAAATTACAACAAAAAATGGCAGAAGGCGAAGCGCAAACTGAACATAATACTGCCCTTACCTTAGTGATTGCCGCTAATTACGGTGGACATTGGGATATATGCCAAGCCTTTCAAAAAATCAGCCAAAAAATAGCGGCTGGGGAATTAGCACAGCAAGACATCACTGAAACCTTGATTAATCAGCATTTATCGACTGCCGACTTACCTGAGCCTGATCTATTTATTCGTACAGGCGGCGAACAGCGGGTGAGTAACTTTATGTTATGGCAATTAGCTTATGCAGAAATGTATTTTACTCCCGCACTCTGGCCTGATTTTGACCAGAATACCCTAGCAGAGGCAATTAACAGCTTTAAAGGTCGTCAACGCCGCTTTGGTCATACGGGCGAGCAAGTGCTTAATAAAGCCTAACACTCCATAACACATAACTTTATAGAATTTATCAATATGTTAAAACAGCGAATTATTACCGCAACCATTTTGGCAACAGTGATCGTGTCGGCGGTTCTTATGCTGCCTTCAGATTATTTTTCCTTGCTCATTGCCATTATTGTGTTAATCGGTGCTTGGGAATGGCTCAATTTAATTGACATCATCAGTCCTGCTAAACGTGCTGCATTTATCGGTACGCTGATTTTTGCCATGTTATTTATCCATTTATGGACTTATATTTTGGAAGCTCTCGTTCCTGTGATGGATAATTTAGCGGAGAAATACAAGTTTGAAATGGCAGATATTCGTAATCAATCGGGACTTTTAGAATGGTTGATTATACCTGCGGTGTTGTTTTGGCTGACAATCATGCTGTTAATTCGTAAAGCACCATTGCAAACACTGAGCTTACAACTGCGCTCACGTTATAAAGCCCTGATTGGTTGGTGTGTATTATTAGCAGGTTGGATGTTTTTATCCAGATTACGTTTATTTTATGGCAGTGAAATGACACTTTATTTCTTGCTACTAATATGGATTGCTGATATTGCTGCCTATTTTTCTGGCAAAAAATGGGGAAAAAACAAATTAGCTCCTGATATTAGCCCAGGTAAAACCGTTGAAGGTGTCTACGGTGCGTTAGTATCAGCCGCTGTATCTGCCATCATTTTGTGTATTGCCTTAAGCGTTATTTATGGAAAACCCGTTACCTTTATGGTTGCAGGTGATTTGATATTGTTATCTATCATCACCGTGCAAATATCGGTTTATGGTGATTTATTTTTCAGCTTAGTCAAACGTCAACGCGGCGTAAAAGATAGCGGTAACTTGTTACCCGGTCATGGTGGCGTGCTAGATAGAGTTGATAGTTTGATTGCCGCAGCACCTGTGTTTTATGCGGGCATCTATTTAATTTACATGGTTTTATTAGCCCCTGCGCAATAAAGGACTGATTATGAAAAAAGGTATTTGCATCCTTGGTGCAACAGGTTCAATTGGCGTTAGTACCCTAGATGTAGTGGCAAGACATTCTCATCTTTACAAGGTGATTGCCTTAACCGCGAACACCAACATTGTTGATTTATACGAACAATGTTTGGTTCATCATCCTGAAATCGTGGTGGTAGTGAATGAAGCCAAAGCCGCAGAATTTAAGGCACTGCTTAAAGATTCGCCTGTCTCCGATATTGAAGTGTTGTCTGGCGTAAAAGCCTTAGAACACGTTGCCACGCTCGATAATGTTGATTCTGTGATGGCGGCAATTGTTGGCGCGGCGGGCTTATTGCCCAGTTTAGCGGCAGCAAAAGCAGGCAAAACCATTTTGCTTGCCAATAAAGAAGCACTGGTAATGTCAGGGACAATCTTCATGCAGGCAGTCACCGATTCTGGCGCACAATTATTGCCAATTGATAGCGAACATAACGCGATTTTTCAATGTATGCCAGCAGCTTATGTTTCTGGAATGCAAGCCAAAGGCGTTAGGCGTATTTTATTGACCGCATCAGGTGGCCCCTTTCGTTCTATGCCAATAGAGCAAATGCGTGATGTCACTCCTGTGCAAGCAGTGGCTCATCCTAATTGGGATATGGGCAGAAAAATATCAGTCGATTCCGCTACCATGATGAACAAAGGCTTAGAAATGATCGAAGCCTGCTTGTTATTCGATATGCAGCCTGAGCAGATTCAAATCGTCATTCATCCGCAAAGCGTGATTCACTCAATGGTGGATTATGTTGACGGCACGGTACTCGCACAAATGGGTAATCCTGATATGCGTATTCCGATTGCTTACTCATTGGCTTGGCCAGAACGTTTTGATTCAGGCGTTGCTCCCTTGGATATTTTTAAAGTTGCACGGATGGATTTTGAAGAACCCAATCTGCAACGCTTTCCCTGTTTGCGTTTAGCCTATCAGGCGATTCATGCAGGCGGTATCATGCCGACGGTATTAAATGCGGCGAATGAAATCGCAGTCGAAGCCTTTCTAAATGAGCAATTACGCTTTACTGATATTGCCGTTATCATTGAACACACGATGGCGAAATTTGAAGCTACCGCTGCTGATACGCTAGAGCTGGTGTTAGCAGCAGATGCTGAAGCGCGAGTCGTTGCCAACCACTTGATTGCTGCTCTGAGTCATTAATGGATTTTCTACATACCGTATTTTATTTCATTGTCGCTATCGGTGTTTTGGTAGCGTTTCATGAATTTGGACATTTTTGGGTAGCGCGACAAGTCGGCGTTAAAGTGTTGCGGTTTTCTATCGGTTTTGGCAACGTGTTGTGGTCGTATCAAAAACACCCTAGCGACACCGAATATGTGTTATCCATGATTCCCTTGGGTGGCTATGTCAAAATGGTCGATGAACGTGAGGGTGAAGTGGCTTCCGAAGACTTGCCTTATGCCTTCAACCGCCAACCTGTGTGGGCAAGAACTGCCATTGTTGCCGCTGGACCTATTTTTAATCTGGTGTTAGCGGTTGCGTTGTTTTGGGCAGTGTTGGTTATTGGTGAAACAGGTATTAAACCCATACTGGGCGTCATAGAGCAAGGCACATTGGCTGCACAAGCAGGCTTTGTTGAAGGCGATGAAATCACCGCAGTCAATGATAAACAAACTCCTACATGGATGGAGGCAATGGAAACCATCATTACCTCTGCGATGAATGATGAGTCGAACATTACTATTGCCGTCTCCACTATCGACCAACAGCAAATTGTCAGAACGCTGACCATTAATGAACAAGACAAAGTAGATGCGTCCGCATTATACAAACGCTTAGGTTTTAAACCTTGGTCGCCTAGCTTAAAGCCACAAATTGGGCGAGTGTTACCCGACAGTGCCGCATTAGCTGCTGGTTTGCAAGCAAACGATTTAATCATCAGTGCCGATAATATCGCCATAAAAGACTGGCAACAGTGGGTTGAAATGATTAAAGTGCATCCCGATAGGATAATGCAATTAATCATCGAACGTGACGGGACGAGAATACCACTCACCATCACGCCAAAAGCCGTTACTGTCGGTAAAAACACCGAAGGCAAAATCGGCGCGGCGGTGTTCGTTCCCGAAGAACTGATAAAATCCATCACCGTTGATTATTCCTTATCCCCCTTAGAAGCCATTCCCGCTGCCTTTAAAACTACTTATTTTTACAGCACCTCGACGCTAAAAATGATGGGCAAAATGTTAGTTGGCAAAGCCTCTGTAGAAAATCTAAGCGGTCCAATTAGCATTGCTCAATATGCAGGGCAATCGGCAGAAATGGGCTTAACGGCATTTCTTAAATTTCTAGGTTTAGTCAGTGTCAGCTTAGGGATACTTAATTTATTACCCATCCCTGTATTAGACGGCGGTCATCTATTATTTTTCGCGCTAGAAGCTATTAAAGGCAAACCCGTTTCAGAAAAAATACAGTTATTTTTTCAACAAGTCGGTGTTACTTTATTGATGTTGCTCATGGCTGTTGCCATGTTTGTCGATGTACAGCGATTATTTCAGTAATTCAATTTGCTAATGATGTAATGGAATCAAAAATCATGATTTTTGACTCAGTTATTTCGCCATCACTTTGATTTTTACCATTACCTCCAATTTAACAAACACGAGAAAATCATGAAAAAAATTATTACGGTGATAGCGGTATCACTCCTTAGCCTCACATTGTCAACAGCTCAGGCAGATGAAAATACCATTAAAGAATCCATTGCCAAATCCATGCCCACCATGAAAATCGATGCCATTAAAGCGTCTGAAGTCAAAGGACTTTATGAAGTTTTAGTGGGTTCAACTGTGTTTTATGTGTCTGAGGATGGCAAATACCTGATAGAAGATCATGGGCATTTAATCGATATTGCTGCGCGTAAAGATTTAACCGAAGGTAAGTTAAACGAATCACACGTTAAAGCTATTAACAAATTGGGCGTGGATAAAATGATTATTTTCAAACCCAAAACCAGCAAATACACAGTGTCTATTTTTACCGACATCGACTGTGGCTATTGCCGTAAACTACATTCAGAACTTGATTCCTACATGGCAGAAGGCATCACTATTCAGTACATTTTCTTCCCTAGAACAGGTAAAAATACCGAGTCTTACAAAAAAGCTATTTCTGTCTGGTGTGCAGGCGATGCTGAAGCGCGTAAAACTGCGTTAACCGCAGCTAAAAAAGGCGCGACACCCAAAGAAAAAACCTGTGACAATCCGATTGATGAACAAATGGAAATAGGTGCTGAGTTTAACATCAACGGCACGCCGACTATCATTTCAGAAAAAGGCACTGTTTACCCTGGTTATTTGCCTGCTAAACAATTGGCAGAAATGCTAAAAGAAGAAAGTGCGGCTAAGTAATTGATAAATAGGTTGGGGGGCATTTCCCTCCAACCTACAAAATTACTCTAACGTCTCATGTTGGAGGAAATCTGCTCATCAACTTTTTCCAGGTAGCATACCAACAGAACCTGGTTTAATACGTTTACAGGTCACTACTACATCCTCTAGGTGACATTCCTTTTTGCTACTTTTAGCAGCAGTACAGTCTGTACAAACAGGTTTACCATTATCTTTGATTTTTTCAACGTGCCAGCCGTAGCCTTGTGATTGGCAAAAAAGTTTGCTGTATTTTTTCAAATTAAACGGTTTGGATGCTTCGGCAATGGCTTCAGATTCTGGCGCACAG
Source organism: Methylococcales bacterium (assembly GCA_037133675.1). Taxonomy (GTDB): domain Bacteria; phylum Pseudomonadota; class Gammaproteobacteria; order Methylococcales; family Methylomonadaceae; genus UBA4132. The sequence goes on along the minus strand of JBAXNR010000073.1, from coordinate 12,715 downwards.
CTTGGTGAAGCCAAAGTATTCGCCATCAGGTCTCGATAAATATACTCCGTCGCCAGTGTAGTTCCCGAAAAAAAACTCAATGCGGCTAACAGATACAGGGATTTCAATTTCATGATTCTCTCCTCATTATTTATTATTATTTTTCTGCGCGGTCGTTCAAAACCCGAATATTCATCTGGGCATTTTCCTGCTCTACCTGTTGCTTAATAGGTGCGAATTTCTCATTTTCACTTTGTTTTATCAACAAAATAACGACCACAATCGCCAATATAGCACCACCCACAATTAGCCAGAACCTGTCTTTTTCTTGCTCTTGTTCGCTCATTTTTTCCACCTTTATTATTTTAAGTTATTTAATGGGGGCTATCACTTCTACCAATAGAGTGATTCCGTACTATACGAGTAGGTCAATAATTCTGTCAATTAAATCTCGATTCTGATGATAGCGGGCTGAATTCATTGCATGGCGTGATATTTGCTGTTGTTTTAAGCACGGGCAATCAATACAGCATCCTTAGGAAAATTCTGAGATAATGCGCCTTGATAAATAATGTTTTATAGTGCTTTTTCCTTATTCCAATTGGTATTTTCAGCAGACTCACACAATGAAAGACAAAAAAAACTTTAAACCCTGTGATTTGATAATCTTTGGTGCGCTGGGTGACTTATCTCGCAGAAAGTTACTTATTTCCCTTTATCGCCTTGAAAATGCGCAACTGTGTGAGCCTGATACCCGCATTATTGGCGTGGATAGACATGCACACAATGATGCTCAATTTATTGAGATTGCGCACAAAAGCTTACAAGAATTTTTGAACGATAAACTTGATGAAGCTGTGTGGAAGCGATTTTCAGCCCGCTTGTCATATTTACAAATCGACTTAACGCAGCTTGATCAATACCAAAAATTACACGCCGCATTGGATACTACTGCCAGAGTCACGGTGAATTATTTTGCGGTGTCACCCTTTTTATTCAGCAATATTTGCCAAGGCTTGGCGCAGTCTGGCATTCTGACTGAAGAATCACGCATGGTGATGGAAAAACCCATCGGTCATAATTTGAAATCCTCACAAGTCATTAACGATGAAGTCGCGAAAGTATTCAGCGAAAAACAAGTCTTTCGTATCGACCATTATTTGGGCAAAGAAACCGTTCTTAACCTGCTTGCGTTACGCTTTGCCAATTCCATTTTTACCACTAACTGGGATCACAACACCATCGATCATATTCAAATCACCGTCGGCGAAGAAGTAGGTATTGAAGGGCGTTGGGAATATTTTGATAAAACAGGGCAGTTGCGTGATATGTTGCAGAATCACTTACTCCAGATTCTGACCTTTATTGCAATGGAGCCTCCTGTTAATCTAGAAGCCAAAAGTATTCACAACGAAAAAATCAAAGTGTTGGAAGCCTTGCGTCCCATCACATTGGCAAATGTCGATGAAAAAACCGTGCGCGGACAATACACAGCTGGCTACATGAAAGGCAAAGCCGTTCCTGGTTATTTAGAAGAAGACGGCGCGAATACCGAAAGCACCACCGAAAGTTTTGTTGCTTTGCGCGTCGATATTGATAACTGGCGTTGGGCAGGTGTACCGTTTTATTTGCGTACTGGTAAACGCGTGACCAACAAACGCACCGAAATCGTGATTTATTTCAAACAACTGCCCCATAATATTTTTAAAGACAGTTTCCGCGACTTGCCGCCCAACAAATTAATCATTCATTTACAACCGAATGAAGGCGTAGAAGTGGAAATCTTAAACAAAATTCCTGGCATTGATGAACACATCAAAATCCAAAAAACCAAGCTGGATTTAAGTTTTTCTGAAACATTTAAGAAAAGCCGAATCTTTGGCGGTTATGAAAAATTGGTATTAGAAGCCATGCGCGGCAATCCCACCCTATTTTTAAGTCGCGAAGAAATTGAACAAGCGTGGACGTGGATAGATTCCATTCAGGATGCGTGGCGACACACAGGCGATGTCCCCAAAAACTACCCCGCTGGCACTTGGGGACCTGTGGCTTCTATCGCTTTGATTGCGCGTGATGGCAGAGCGTGGGAAGAGTAACGCCGTCTAGGTTTTAAACTAATATCATCGTAAATTAAAGCTACGCTAAATAAAACCACTATGACTGATAAAAAATCAGGTATTCGCCTTAGTCGCTTAACGATTAAGAATTATAAAAAACTTGAGTCATTAGAAATTGATTTTCCGCACCCTGTAATGAAAGGGGATGCGGATATTTTAGTTTTTGGTAGTAAGAATGGCGGCGGAAAAACATCTGTTCTTGAATGCTGTGCTTTATTGATATTGGGCGGAATGGTTGGTTATGGGAGGAACTGGAAATTTCGAGACCATGAATTACTATGGTATATCGTTAATTTATTAATTAAAGCAGGTCAGTCACAAGCCAATATTACAGGCGAATTTGAGCGAAATGGTAAAAAATATACGCTTTCTTTTCAAATTAACAAAAATGGTTTTTTAAATATAAATGACGAAAACGATGAACTGGCATTATTTGAAGGACATTACTTAAATGCTGTTGATTCCCCACTGGATAGTATATTGTCTTTTTCTGGCGAACCATTAATTATCCCTCCGCTACTGCACTTCAATAGCTATCGCAAGATTCAAGAGTCAAATCCTGAACTTGGTATGATGGCAGATGATTACTCTGCATATCGCATGGAGCAAATGTCTAAACCCCTAGGAAGACACGCTACTGGTAATCCAGTTAGTTCATTTAAATTAGAAGTTTTGCGTTCCTTAATGGGACGCGCTTCTTTATTTGAAGGATTGAAACAAGATGAGTCTGAATCTGTGTTGTCTCAATTAAATAGTCTTATTCAACGGTATTGTGGTGGGGAAATCGAGCAATTACAGCTTTTACTTGATAATAAAGTTGATATTCGGATAAAACCCTGTAATGGTGGAAAGTCATTTTCTTTTGATGGTTTAAGTTCAGGACAGAAAGAAATAATTGCCACACTGTTTTTAATTTGGAAAAACACCCAAGAGCAACCCAGTATTGTTTTAATCGATGAACCTGAGTTACATTTAAATGCAGAATGGCACGGGGATTTTGTCAGACAGCTTTATAAACTAGCACCACAGAATCAATATATCTTGGCGACACATTCAGAAGAAATGTTTCGCTCAGTCGATGAGAATTATCGTGCTGTTTTAGTACCTGATGACGACAATGGAATTCTGTCATGAGGTTACAACGTGGTGTTAATGCTACGCAGGTTCTTCAGGGAGCAAAATACAAATTGTTTGTTGAAGGCAACGATAATCAAGAAATTGATGCCTTTGTCATTCAAGAACTGTTGAATAATAACGGATTGACAGCGATTGAAGTACAAACAATGGGCGGATGTGATAATGTGCGCAGTGCGGCTCAGGCATTAATATACCAACATCCCTCTTATTATTTTTTGATTGACCGTGACGATCAAGACCAAACAACAGTTGATAAATCGTGGCAAAATTTTCCTGATCCGAATGCGCACAATATGCTTATTTGGCATAAAAGAGAATTAGAAAACTACTTTATAGACCCTGATTATCTTGAAAAAACCTCATTTCTGAAGCCTAATGTTAATCTCAGGCAACGTATTCTTAAGGAATGCAATCATCGTTTATTTCTTGATGCTGTTAATCTAACGTTGTATGCCCTGAATCGAGCATTACGAAAACATTTACCCATTAATCATTTTGCTGATCCTTTCCAGTTTCAAAATAAAAATGACGGTGTAGTGCAATTAGAACAACTGACTGGATTTGCCAATAAGAGAACAGATGTTGTTAATATTTTAGAAAAAGAGAGCGTTAAAAAAATTTATTCTGATTTTGTTGATGAATTAAGCGGGGGCGTTATACCACTTAAATATGGTTCTGGAACTTGGCTGGAGCGAATGTCTGGCAAAGAAGTTTTTCGAGTCATTGCCAATGACTGTTTCCAAGTCCTGAATGCTTCTAATGTTCTGCTCACTGGAAAAGAGCAAAATAAACAGATTGCGAAAGAGTTGGTAAAACTTCCAATTAAGCAACAACCACCCGATTTTCAGGAACTTGTTAATTTATTGAAAAAGCGAGTTAATTGATTTATATATATATATTTAATTTAAAAATTAGCAAGCTAGTCCGCATTAAGTAATTCGCTGTTCATGAATCTAAAAACATCAGCCTCAACTATAGAGAAAAAAATATGCATCCAACCATAGAAAAAGTAACCAACGAAATCATCGAACGCAGTCACCCAACGCGTTCCGCTTATTTAAAATACATTGATGGCATTGCCAAAAAAGACCCGATTCGTTCAGGCATGGGTTGTGGCAACTTAGCCCACGGTTTTGCAGCGTGTAGCGCGACTGAAAAAGCCGATTTAACAGGTAATCAAAAAGCTAATATCGCTATTATCACGTCTTATAATGATATGTTGTCGGCGCATCAACCTTATAAAGACGCACCCGATTTAATTAAAGCCGCGATTCGTGAAGCGGGTGGTGTGGCGCAAGTGGCAGGTGGTGTGCCTGCGATGTGTGATGGCATTACTCAAGGTCAAGCGGGCATGGAATTGTCGCTATTTAGTCGTGATCTAATCGCGATGACCACGGCGATTGGTATGAGTCACAATATGTTTGATGGCGCATTATATTTAGGCGTGTGCGACAAAATTGTTCCTGGCCTATTAATTGGTGCGTTAAGTTTTGGACATTTACCCGCGATTTTTATTCCCGCTGGTCCTATGCCCAGTGGCATGACTAACAAAGAAAAAGCCCGCGCTCGTCAAGATTATGCAGTTGGTAAAATTGGACGTGCAGAATTATTAGCCGCTGAATCTGCCTCATATCACAGTGCAGGAACGTGTACTTTTTACGGCACGGCAAACAGCAACCAAATGATGATGGAACTAATGGGCTTACATCTTCCAGGTAGTTCATTCATTAATCCTTATACCCCATTGCGCGATGAACTCACCAAAGCAGCGGCGAAACAAGTGTTAAAGTTTACTGCCTTGGGTGATGATTATCGTCCTATTGCCCACGTCGTTTCTGAAAAAGCCATCGTTAATGCCGTCATTGGTTTACTCGCCACAGGCGGTTCAACTAACCACACTATGCACTTAATCGCTATCGCACGCGCTTCGGGCATTGTGTTGAACTGGGATGATTTTGATAACTTGTCCAAAGTTATTCCACAATTAGCCAAAATTTATCCCAATGGTCCAGCGGACGTTAATCACTTTCAAGCCGCAGGTGGTTTGGGCGTGTTAATTGCAGAACTATTAAAACACGGTTTATTGCATCAAGATATTTTGACGGTCGCCGATGAGCGCGGTATGGCAAGCTACAGCCAAGAACCTAAACTCATTGATGATAAATTGGTCTGGGAAGCTGTACCTGCCGCTTCATTAGACCCTGAAGTACTGAGTAGTGTAGAAAAACCCTTTGCCGCTGGCGGTGGTTTACACGTTATGCACGGTAATTTAGGGCGCGGTATTTCTAAACTATCCGCCGTTTCAGAAGATCATCAAATTGTTCAAGCTCCCGCAATTGTGTTTGATGACCAAGAAGAGTTGCTTGCGGCGTTTAAACGCGGTGAACTAGAAAAAGATTTTATCGCGGTGATTCGTTTTCAAGGCCCGCGTGCTAACGGTATGCCTGAACTGCATAAACTCACACCACCGTTAGGCGTATTACAAGATAAAGGTTTTAAAGTCGCGCTAGTCACCGATGGTCGTATGTCAGGCGCGTCAGGTAAAGTGCCTTCCGTGATTCATCTTTGCCCCGAATGTGAAATGGGCGGTCCGTTAGCGAAAGTCTTGAACGGTGATGTGATTTCTTTAAATCTACAAACGGGTGATATTAACGTGCTAGTCGATGACGCTGAATTTAATGCGCGTGTGCCATTGCCGAATTCGGCTAAAAATCACCATTACGGCATGGGACGCGAGATGTTTGGCGGTTTCCGATTGGGAGCATCTTCGGCTGAGACGGGGGCTAGTAATTTGTTTTTGGTGGATTAATCGTGTAGGCTGGGATTCGCTTAAGGTGCATCTCAGCCTATGGACTCAAAAATATCGGAGTTTTCTCATGTTAATAGAACATAACCGCCAAAAACTTATAAATGCCATTATTTATTTTGTAACGCATACTAAATCTTGTGGAAAAATAAAATTATTTAAACTTCTATATTTCCTAGATTTTGAACATTATTCACGAACGGGAAGAAGCGTAACGGGATTAGATTATTTTGCTTGGCCGAAAGGGCCTGTTCCTACAAAGTTATTTAACGAATTAGAAAATCCATGTGAAGATTTTAATCAAGCATTTGAAATCAGTGTAAAAAGTAACGGTATGCTAAACATTAAGCCTTTATCTGAATTTTCTGCTGATTATTTTTCTAAAAGAGAATTAAAGTTACTCGAACAGTTAGCAAATGAGTTTAAAAATTTATATGCCAATCACATGATTGAAGCGACTCATTTAGAAAATCTTCCGTGGCATGAAATTTATGAAAAAAGGAAATTAAAGCAACAACAAATACCTTATGAGTTAGCCTTAAATAAAGCCGAGCTGGAACAGATAAATAAAAATGTAAATGAACACATTGAATTTAAAGAGAATTATAGATGACTCCAGGGACTTTTTTAGTTGATGATAATTTTAAGTTTAGAGACGGAAAAACTGGCAAAAAAATATTTGCTATATTAAACAATGGTGTTTTAGGTTCTTATATTGCTGTTAAAACGACATCGAAAGGTGACAGATACGGTATTCAATATGGTTGCCAAATTATGGATAGATTTCCAAACTTTCATTTTGTGAAAGCAAGTTGTTTTCTTCATGAAAACACATGGATTCAACTAGATGATTTCTTTGAATTTGATGCACAAAAACTTATACAAAAAGTTACGAATGGGGAAATCCATAGGATTGGTGTGCTTGATTCATCACAAACTATTGAGCTTCTTATTTGTGCTAGTCATTCAGATGATATTTCATCAACACATGAAAAAGAAATTAAAAAGACTATTGATGCTATAAGGAATAAATTAAGTGCGTAGGTTACGCTATCGCTAACCCAACCTGCAAAATCAGCAAACAATGAAAATAATTAACTCTTTACCCGCTTTGGAGAAATTTAGATGAAAGCATTAAAAAAACGCACTATACAAAATCTGACATTGATTTTTTTCAGCACCTTGTTTGCTGCTAATGCGGCAATGGCAGCAACAGATCTGACAGCGCAAGAAAGTTACGCTAGAGCACTTGCAAAGAATCATCAGCAAGAAACAGATCATTCAGCCCATGAGAACCCTATCGATAAAAGTCAGGACTTTCATGGTGTTTTTTACGGTTTTCTCCCTTGCAATGATTGTAATGGCATTAAAACAACGCTGTCTTTAAAACAAAAGAACATTTATCTGTTAGTGACTCAGCCTGCAAGAGACTCCTCACGGGAGTTTTATGAAAAAGGAAAATACAGTTGGGATGATGAAAAGCATATCGTTGTTTTAACGCCGCGTAACGAATCAAGCACACGGCAATATCTTATTAAAGATGAAGGTACGCTCGTTCAGCTTAACAGTGATGGAACGGAGATGTCGAAGGAGCTGGAAGATAGCTTTAGTTTGCGTAGAAGCGACACGGTAAAGTCACGCGAGGTACATATTCACTAGATGGATTTGGAGTTTTAAATATTGGCTCGCAAGGTTCAGTCACAGGGATGCGTTCAATGTAATGCCATCCTTACTTCCAATATTTTTGTATGTGCGGATTTATCTGCACCCACAAACTTAATCCCCCCTCCCCTTACATAATTTGCTACTATTCACTCCTAAATTTGCCACCACCAAAGGGTCAGCCATGTTAGGAATAAGTTATATCAAATTTGATGCTATGACTTACGTCATACATTTCAAAAACGGGCGTATTGCCAGAGAAGGACGAGGCTTGTCATTTTTCTACTTTACCCCCAATAGTTCTATTGCGGCGATTCCTATCGGTAGTAATGACTTACCCTTTATTTTTAATGAAACTACTCACGATTATCAAAGCATCTCTATTCAAGGACAGGTGACATATAAAATCGCCAATCAAAAACAACTGGCAGAGTTGCTAGATTTTACCGTTGACCAGAATGGCGTTTCTAAAAAGAACGATACCGAAAAACTTAATCAGCGCATTATTAATGAAGCGCAAACCACGCTGTCGGCATTTATTCACGGCTTAGGTTTGAAAGATTCCATTCGCTCTGCCAAAACCGTGGAAACCAAAATTACCGAAGGGCTAAAAACCTCCCCTGCCCTAACTACCCTAGGCATTGAAATATTGACGGTGAATATTCTTGCCATTAAAGCCACGCCCGAAATGGCACGCGCATTAGAAACTGAAACCCGCGAAAAATTATCTCAAGAAGCCGATCAAGCGGTTTATGAGCGGCGTAATTTTGCGGTGGAACAAGAGCGGCGTATTAAAGAATCAGAGCTTAATACCGAAATTGCCGTAGAAGAAAAGAAGAAACAAATTGATGAAAAACGCATGGAAGCGGAAGTACAAAAAGCCAATAACGAGCGGGTGTTGCGAGAAATGAAAGTGCAAGCCGATATTGCCATTGAAAACCAACGAAAACTGTTAATTGAGCAGCAAACCGCTAACGCCAGAAAAGAAGCAGATACCCAAGGTTATGTGCTGGATGCCACCCTCAAACCCTATAAAGACATGGATTGGCGCATGATTACCGCACTCAGTAATAATCCAGACCCGCGTTTTAATATTGCTCTCGCCTTTAGACAATTGGCGGAAAATGCGGAAAAAATTGGTAATCTTAACATCAGCCCAGAATTGCTAGATTCTATTCTAAGTAACAAGCGCGATGACCATTGAATACGCCATTCTGGTTAAGAAAAAAACTCGTCTTGAAACCCTGATTGAACGCTTTAACACGCAAGCGCAAACTCAGTTTTATATCGAGCGGTCAGGCGGTGATTTTAATGACTATCAACAAGAGCATGAGCAGTTTCATCAATCACTGGCACAAGTTCAACGACAGTTATCGACGCTATTAAAAAACAAAATCGTTGAACAGAATTTTTTACCTTCGTTTTTGTTTAATCAAAATCAAGTAGTGATTGTGGTTGGGCAAGATGGGCTAGTGGCAAACACCGCAAAATATGTTAATGGCATTCCTATCATTGCCATCAATCCAGATACTACTCGTTATGACGGTGTGTTATTACCGTTTAATAGCGATAATTTTATGGGCGCGGTAGAAAACGTGTTGGCTAATCGATTTAATACCAAAGTTGCCACACTTGCCGAAGCGACATTAAACGATGGTCAACGTTTATTGGCGTTTAATGATTTATTCATCGGTGCGTCAAGCCATGTATCGGCGCGTTACCGTATTGAATACCAGCAACAAACCGAAGAGCATTCATCATCTGGCATTATTGTCTCCACCCAAGCGGGTTCAACAGGTTGGCTGAGTTCTGTGTTTAATATGAGTCAAGGCATTCAACAATTTCTCGAACAGCAAATACCCGAAAAACACACTATCAATTTAGCCGCAGATCAACTGATGTTTGCCGTGCGTGAACCGTTTCAAAGCAAACAAACGCAAGCTGATTTAGTGGCAGGTGTTTTAACGGAAAAAATAAAATTGGTGATTGAATCGTTGATGCCTATTAATGGCGTGATATTCTCAGACGGTGTTGAAAGTGATTTTCTTCATTTTAATTCGGGTGCGATTGCCAGTATTGGCATTGCACAAGAAAAAGCGGTATTGGTGACTGCTGAATAATGCGATTTGTTACAGTATCTTGCCTAGTGACAGCTGAGCCGTTTAATGATTTTTGTAGGGTGGGCAAGTTTTCTGCCCACCATTGCTCACGCTGTGATTCCGAATATCCGAATGAGTCACCGAATGAAAAATAATCAAACGGCTGTTTTTCGCGTTTACAATCATTGGTGATTAATATAACTTGAATTTGCCTTTTATACATTTTTTTCAGACAAAAACCCGATTAATCTATATCATGCTCGATATTTTTAATAACTAAGAGATTTCTATTATGCAAATAGCTGACAATATGGCAGTATCCATTCACTATACCTTGACTAATGACGCGGGCGAAGTACTGGATAGTTCGCGGGATGACAACGAGGCGTTAGTTTATCTACACGGCGAAGGCAATATTATTTCTGGGCTAGAAAAAGCCCTGCACGGCAAAGCCACGGGTGACAAATTTAACGTGCATATTGCCGCTGAAGATGCCTATGGCGAATTCATGGAAGATAGAATACAAGTGATTTCCCGCTCCATGTTTGAAGGTGTTGAACATCTGGAACTCGGTATGCAGTTTCAAGCAGATGTCAGTGATGGTCCTGGCGTTGTGACAATTACTCATATTGAGGGCGATGACGTTACCATTGATGGTAATCATCCGTTAGCTGGTCAGTCTTTAACGTTTGATGTAGAAGTTATCGATGTAAGAGATGCAACCGCTGAAGAATTGGAACACGGTCATGTTCATGGTGCAGGTTGCCACCACTAATCACCGCTCGTTATGATTACCAGTCCTTATAAAAGGACTGGTAATCCAAACATAATCATAAGCCTAGCAATAAAAGGCTTATAATGCACGAATCCTTAGTTTTTCCATTCAAAGATTCATGCCATCCACTCCAGATTCTTCCCCGCTGTTATTTACCAGTTTTTCACTAGACGAATCACTGCTACAAGCCGTCAAAAAAATAGGCTTTGAACACCCGACACCTGTACAAGAACAGGCAATTCCTCCCTCGTTAGCCTATAAAGATTTATTAGTCAGTGCTAAAACAGGTAGCGGTAAAACGGTCGCGTTTTTATTGCCCATGCTGCAACGCTTGCTTGGCTCGCGCTCAACATTATTTGGCACGCGTGCATTAATACTTGCCCCTACGCGTGAACTTGCCAGACAAACTTACGACCAATGTCTGCAACTCATCGAATTTACTGAATTAAAAGTTGGTTTAATCACTGGCGGCGAAGATTTCAAACAACACCAAAGCCTATTACGCCGCAATTTTGAAATCATTATTGCCACGCCTGGTCGTTTGCTGGAATTGATGAACCAAGAAAGCGGCGACTTTACTCATTTGGAAGTGCTGGTACTCGATGAAGCTGACCGTATGCTTGATATGGGTTTTAGTGATGATGTATTAAGCATTGTGAGTCATTGTAACGCCGCACGGCAAACGCTATTATTTTCTGCCACGCTCACGCATTTTGGTGTCATCAAAATAGCCGATAAGATTTTAACCAATCGCAAAGTCATTGCCTTAAACACCCTGCAAGACGAACACTTACAAATTGAGCAACAAATCATTCTAGCGGATGACAATGACCACAAACAAAAACTGCTGGCGTGGCTATTGATTAATGATGAATACGAAAAAGCCATCATTTTTACCAACAGTCGATTACAAGCTGATGCACTACAAGGTCCATTACGCAGTAAAAAACTGCGTGTCGGTGTGCTGCATGGTGAAATGGAACAAAAAGATCGCAATCGCACCATGATTTTATTCCGCGAAGGCGTGATTAATATCATCGTTGCCACTGATCTCGCGGCGCGTGGCTTGGATGTTAAAGGCATTAACCTCGTGGTTAATTTTGATGTTCCCAGAAACGGCATCGATTATATTCACCGCATAGGACGTACTGGACGTGTCGATGAACTAGGCACCACGATTACCCTAGTCAAGCACACCGAATGGAATTTAATGTCCAGCATCGAACGCTTTTTAAAACAAAACTTTATCCGTCGCACCATCAAAGAATTAGCCGCCAAATACCAAGGTCCGAAAAAACTCAAAGCCTCTGGTAAAGCAGTAGGCAGTAAGGGTAAACCAGAAGCAAAAAAAGCCGAAGTGGTTAAGGTGAAAGTGCGTGAGCGTGACAAGAAAAATGTCGGTAAACGCAGAGTGCCAACAGCTAAGCCGACTTCCGAGCAAGCTGAAAATTAAAGAAATCAGCTTAGATAGGTCAATTAGGTAGTGGATTAAGATTTTGGCAATAAATTGACTGGTATTTAGGTTAGCTTTTGTCAACGCTTGATTTACTATGCGCTAACCCCCAATTTAAAGCACAAATAAGAGATGTCCAGCAAAGAAGCTCAAGCCCGCATTAAAATCAACCAACTACTGGAAAAATCGGGCTGGCGTTTTTTTGATAATCAACACGGTAAAGCTAATATCAGCCTTGAAGCCAACGCCAAACTGGACAGCTTAGGCGACAACTTTGAAACCACCAAAAACGGCTTTATCGACTTTCTATTGCTCGATGAACGCGGTTTTCCGTTGGTCGTTTTAGAAGCCAAACGCGAAGACAAAAATCCATTAGACGGCAAAGAACAAGCCCGCCGTTATGCACAAAGTCAAAAAGTGCGTTTTATCATCCTGTCCAATGGCAATCTGCATTATTTTTGGGACATTAAACACGGCAACCCAAGCCCGATTAGCGAGTTTCCAACATTGGAATCACTCAAACACAAAACTAGTTTTATTCCCAACAACAAACGCCTAGCCGATGAATTTATCACCGATGACTACATCGCCCTATCGCAACAACCCAATTACAAAGACGATCCCAGTTTTCAAAACTTGGATTCAACTAGCAAGTGCAATTCTAGTTATCATGCGGCTTTGCGCTCA
>JBAXNR010000072.1:0-23148 GCA_037133675.1 Methylococcales bacterium | reverse complement strand
AAAGTTGCTATATTATGCCAGATGTCAATGACATTTTTATGAGAAAGCCGTGGGTTTAGGGCCTGATGCTCTGCCTGCTTCGGCTATCATTTGTTCCTGTTATAACGTGTCTAAAGGCAAACTCTGCACGGCGATAGACGCAGGTTGTACCACGATGGATGGGTTAAAAAAAGAAACCCAAGCGGCAACAGGCTGTGGTGGTTGTTCTGCATTGCTCAAGTCAGTATTAAATTCAGAATTGGCTAAACAAGGGGTGGCGGTTAATACCGATTTATGTGAACACTTTGCCTATACACGCCAAGAACTGCACACGCTGGTTCGCGTCGAACAAATAAAAACCTTTAGCGATTTACTGACAAAACATGGCAAAGGTTTGGGTTGTGAGATTTGTAAACCCACCGTTGGCAGTATTCTCGCGTCACAGTGGAATGAACATATTTTAGAAAAAAATCATCTAGGGCTACAAGATACTAATGACAACTTTCTTGCCAATATGCAAAAAGACGGGACTTATTCAGTCGTACCGCGTATTGCAGGCGGTGAAATTAGCCCTGATATGCTGATTGTTTTAGGGCAAGTGGGCAAAAAATATAAGCTTTATACCAAAATTACGGGCGGTCAGCGGGTGGATTTATTCGGTGCAACGCTGGAACAATTGCCGCTGATTTGGAAAGAACTGATTGATGCGGGTTTTGAATCGGGTCATGCTTATGGCAAATCGTTACGCACAGTTAAATCCTGTGTCGGTAGTAGTTGGTGTCGTTACGGTGTCGATGACAGCGTCGGTTTAGCGATTGAATTAGAAAATCGTTATAAGGGTTTACGCTCACCACATAAAATAAAATTCGCAGTGTCAGGGTGTACACGAGAATGTGCCGAAGCGCAAAGCAAAGATGTTGGCATTATCGCCACCGAAAATGGCTGGAATTTATATGTCTGTGGTAACGGTGGTATGAAACCACGCCACGCAGATTTATTTGCTACCGCGTTGGATAAAGAAACCTTAATCAAAACCATCGACCGCTTTTTAAGTTTTTATGTTCGCACTGCCGACCGTTTACAACGCACATCAGTGTGGATGGAAAACATGGAAGGAGGCTTGGATTATCTCAAATCAGTGATTATTGATGACAAACTGGGCTTGGGTGAACAACTAGAACAGCAAATGCAGACCGTCATCGATACTTATCAATGTGAATGGAAAACCACTATTGAGGATGAAAGCAAACTGAAACGTTTTCATCATTTTATCAACAGCGACGCAACCGATGATAACGTGGTGTTCGTTGAAGAACGTGGACAAATTCGTCCAGCGCGTGACGATGAACGCAAACATTTTAACTTAGTAGAGGTGGCGTAATGCGATGGACGGATGTGTGTAGTGTTTCAGATTTACAAGAAAATTCTGGCGTGTGTGCCTTGGTGAATGGCTTGCAAGTAGCTATTTTTTATATCAGGAGTACAAACCTAGGTTTGTATTCCAATCAAGTGTATGCCATTAACAATTATGATCCCATCGGCAAAGCCAATGTGTTATCACGCGGTATTGTGGGTGATATTAAAGGTCACAAAGTCGTTGCCTCTCCATTATATAAACAACATTTCGACTTGCAAACAGGGGCTTGTTTAGAAGATGACATCGTCACTGTGCCTATTTATGCCTGCCAGATTAATAGAGGCAGAGTTCAAGTCGATACCCGCTTAATCGCCCCTTTACGGCAGCTTATCGCAACCACCACCAATGCACAGCAAAATGGAGTCAGCGCATGAAGTACAATTATTATATATTGCCGATGTGTTTACTAAAACCATATTCAGCGGTGCGCAAATCGCTGTTTTTCCTAATTCAGAGGGTTTAAGCAAAACTCTTATGCAGTTAATCGCCAGAGAGTTAAATTTATCGCAAACTGTGTTTGTATGTCATCCGCATAAACAAAGTACTACGCGAGTGCTACATATATTTTCGCCGCACGATGAAATTAAATCTGCTGGGCATCCTGTGATTGCAACTGCCTTTGTATTGGCGAGTTGTGGGGAATTGATTTTAAGCCAACCCATTACCGCGATTTTTTTTGAACACAATGGGGGAGTAGTCGCAGTAAATATCACCGCTGATGAGAATGGCAAGCCAAGCTTTGTTCAGTTTAGCCGTAAAGTAACCGCTGTTATAGATCGTTTTACGCCTAAAGACGAAGAAATTGCTAGTTTTCTCTCCTTACAAATTTCAGAACTTGACCATAATAAATACGCGCCGCGCCTTGTTTCTTGTGGACTGCCGTATTTAATTATTCCCGTCTGGCAATATGACAGCGTTAGAAAAGCCAGATTTAATGATGCGGCATGGAATCAATCCATCGCACCACAAACCGCCGCACAAGAAATTCTGTTATTTTCACCGAAAACGCCGTTTACCGATGCTGATTTTAATGTGCGCTTGCTGGGTTCGCGGATTGGTTTGCAGGAAGATCCACCTGTTGGTAATGCGATGGGCGCGTTTGCCGCTTATTTGTGTTCATTTGATTTTATGCAAAAAGGCACTTATACCTTTGCCGTTGATAGAGGTGATGCACATAACCGCCGCAGTGTATTAAGTTTGGAAATGGATAATAAGGGTGAACAATCGCTCACTATTCGCGTTGGAGGTGAGGCGGTAATGGTGGCAGAAGGTGTGATGTCTGTGCCTGAGCTATAAAATGAACGCCACTATTCTAACCACCTGTCCCTATTGCGGTGTCGGCTGTGGCATTAGCGCGACAGTCGATGAAGGTCAGCGTCAAGTCAGAATTAACGGCGATGACAGTCACCCCGCTAATTTTGGGCGGCTGTGTTCTAAAGGATCAGCTTTAGGCGATACCGTCGAGTTAAAAGGCAGATTATTACAGCCGCAAGTAAATGGGCAAGAAACCAGTTGGGAACAAGCCTTGGATTTAGTGGCGGATTCGTTTAAGGCTGTCATTAAAAAACACGGTGCGGATGCCGTGGCGTTTTATGGATCAGGTCAATTATTGACCGAAGATTATTATGTCGCTAACAAGCTGATGAAAGGTTTTATCGGTAGCGGCAATATGGATACTAATAGCCGCTTGTGTATGTCCTCTTCTGTGGCAGGACACAAACGGGCATTCGGTTCGGATACTGTGCCGAATTGCTATGAAGATTATGAACACGCAGAACTAATTATTCTAATTGGCTCAAATGCTGCATGGTGTCATCCTGTGAGTTTTCAGCGTATACGCGCCGCTAAAGAAGCCAATCCTGCACTAAAAATTGTCGTTATCGACCCGCGCCGTACTGCCAGTTGTGACATTGCTGATTTACATTTAGCAGTAGCCAGTGGCAGTGATGCGTGGTTGTTTAATGGCTTATTATCTTATTTGAGTGACCATGACGCGCTGGATTCGGCTTATATTGAAGCCCATACCGAAGGATTTGCCGCCGTATTGGGTGATTACGCCATTGAAAAAATCGCTGAACATTGCCAGTTGAACGCCGAAGACGTACAGCAATTTTATGATTGGTTTGCTACTACCGACAAAGTGTTAAGCCTGTATAGTCAAGGTATTAATCAATCGTCGTCTGGAACTGATAAAGTTAACGCTATCATTAATTGCCATCTAGCCACAGGAAAGCTAGGCAAAGTGGGTAGCGGTGCATTGTCTTTAACAGGACAACCAAATGCAATGGGCGGGCGGGAAGTTGGTGGCATGGCGAATCAACTCGCCGCGCACATTGAGTTTTCTGACGTGGATAAAGTCGCACGTTTTTGGAACGCGCCACATACGACGAAAAAAGCAGGATTAACGGCGGTTGAATTATTCGATGCAATTCATGAGGGTAAAATAAAAGCCGTGTGGATTATGGGAACAAATCCTGTCGTCAGTTTGCCTAATGCTGACAAAGTTAAACGTGCTTTGGCTAATTGTGAATTTGTCGTGGTCTCTGATTGCATTGCCAACACCGACACCACAGCTTTGGCTCATGTATTATTACCCGCACAGGGTTGGAGTGAAAAAGACGGTACGGTAACAAATTCCGAACGGCGTATTTCACGGCAACGGGCATTATTTAAACCCGCAGGCGATGCACAACCTGATTGGTGGATAATCACGCAAATAGCGCGACGCATGGGTTTTGAAGCTGAATTTAACTATCAAAATCCTGTCGATAT
Organism: Methylococcales bacterium; assembly: GCA_037133675.1. GTDB lineage: Bacteria > Pseudomonadota > Gammaproteobacteria > Methylococcales > Methylomonadaceae > UBA4132. The sequence goes on along the minus strand of JBAXNR010000072.1, from coordinate 18,980 downwards.
TTTCCGTGAACACGCCGCGTTATCAGGTTTTGAAAATAACGGGCAACGGGATTTTGATATATCGGCTTATGCGAAAATTAGCGCGACTGAGTACGACCAATTTCAACCCACACAATGGCCTGTTAATGCTGCTTATCCACAAGGCAGAGCGCGGATGTTTGCCGATGGGCAGTTTTTTACACCATCGGGTAAAGCGCGGTTTATTGCCGTCACACCACGTCTACCCGTTAATCAACCTACGATCGATTACCCACTGATTTTAAATACAGGGCGATTGCGTGACCAATGGCACACCATGACGCGTACTGCTTTGGCAGCAAAACTGAATCAGCATAAACCTGAGCCGTTTGTTGAAATTCATCCCAGCGATGCCGCGCAATACGGTTTACAGGCGAATGGTTTGGCACACATTGAAAGCCAATGGGCTTCGATGATTGCCCGCGTGCAACTGACTGAAAATAAGCTAGGCAGTGTGTTTGTCCCGATGCACTGGACAGAACAATACGCCAGTCATGGACGTATGGGCGCGTTAGTGAATCCTGTCGTTGATCCAATTTCCAAACAACCTGAAAGCAAACATACGCCTGTGCGCATTCGACCATACACACCTGTGTGGCAAGCATTTGTGTTATCACGCCGCGAGTTAAAAATAACCGACGTTGACTATTGGATAAAAAGCAAAGGTGATGGCTTTTATCGCTATGAATTAGCAGGTGACAGTTTGCCAGATAATTGGTGTGATTATGTTAGAAAAAATTTGTGTAATAGCACGGCTGAAAATTCACAATGGCAAGACTATCAAGATAGTGCAAAAGGTATCTACCGCGCTGCACAACTGCTTAATGAGCAACTGGAAACAGTGATATTTATCGCTACCGACCATCATCTACCTGAGCGTAGCTGGTTGAGTATGTTGTGTGCTAAAGCCGAATTGACCAAAGCAGAACGAATGGCATTGTTGACAGGTAGCCCACCTGTAGGTGGTGCGGATGTCGGTGTAATTATCTGTGCGTGTTTTAATGTCGGTGAAAAAACCATGCTTGCTGCGATTAAAGAAAAAGGCTTAACAACCCATCAACAAGTGGGGCAGTGTTTGAAAGCAGGAACGAATTGCGGTTCTTGTATTCCTGAAATTAAAGCCTTGTTTGGATAACACTATGCACAATAAAAAACAAAAATTAGTCGTCATCGGTAATGGTATGGCAGGAATGCGCACCATTGAAGAACTGCTCAGTGCCGCACCTGATAAATACGATATTACCGTATTCGGCGCAGAACCTTACGGAAACTACAACCGTATCATGTTATCAGCGGTGTTGGCGGGTGATAAAACCATTGAAGACATCGTGATTAACAACCGTCAATGGTATATCGACAACCATATCATCCTCCATGCGGGCGAATCCAAAGCGGTAATCAGTATTGAACGTGGACTTCAAAAAGTCATTGCCAAAGATGGCACTACCGCTGATTATGATCGCTTACTTATTGCCACAGGCTCAAAGGCAGTCATACCCGATGTGACAGGCTGTGATTTAGACGGCGTGATTAGTTTTCGCGATATTTTTGATGTCAATAAAATGCTTGCTTATAGCCGTAGCCATAAAAAAGCCGTGGTGTTAGGCGGCGGTTTATTGGGCTTGGAAGCGGCGAACGGCTTAGTATTACGCGGCATGGATGTCACCGTGATTCATAACCACGAGGTGTTATTAAATCGGCAAATGGATAAACCTGCGGGGCTGTTGCTGCAAACAGAGCTAGAGAAAAAAGGCATTAAATTCAAAATGGCGGCAAAACTCAAATGCTTGCTCGGTGATGCCAATAACCACATCAGCACAGTGAATTTTGAAGACGGCAGTGAACTGGACTGTGATTTATTCATTATGGCAATTGGTGTGCGTCCTAATATCACCCTAGCAAAACAAGCAGGACTGTATTGTGAACGAGGCATAGTCGTCAATGACACCCTACAAAGTTACGACCCCAGTATTTACGCAGTCGGCGAATGTATTCAACATCGCGGTGATACTTTTGGCTTAGTTGCGCCTTTGTTTGAACAAGCCAAAGTCTGTGCCAATCACCTTAGCGCACACGGCGTAGCAGAATACATTACCTTGCCCACCGCCACTAAACTCAAAGTCACAGGCATTCATTTATTTTCCATCGGTGACATTCAAGGCGATGCACAGTGCGAAAGCCTATGTTTTTCAGACTCAGCACTGGGCATTTATAAAAAGCTGGTACTAAAAGACGATAGGCTGGTAGGCGCGGTGCTGTATGGAGATACAGCGGACGGAGTGTGGTATCAGCAATTACTGGAGCAAGAAACCAATATCAGCGTGTTAAGAGATGGATTAGTTTTTGGCAAGGCTTACTCATAAGCGCGTCAAATTGGGTAATATAAGCGCAACAAATACGGGGAGTCGCTATTTTTGGCATAAACCGTGTGAGCCAGATTCGTCTTTGTGAATCCTGCATGGAGTACAGATACAAGCCCGCATGGATCTTGCGGAGCTTTGTGGTGCGCCAATTCCTCCATATACCGATGTTTCACCACGCAATAAATAACACTCACTCATTGGTTTTCGACTCAATAATTCCACCACCTAAACACACTTCCCCCTGATAAAAAACCACTGACTGCCCAGGTGTAATTGCGCGTTGTGGCTGGTCAAAAGTCGCTTTGCAACGTCCGTCATTCAAAGGTTCGACAAAACAGGCTTGATCGGCTTGGCGGTAGCGGGTTTTTGCCATGCAGCGTAATGGTTCGGTTAAGGGTTTATTGCTACACCAATCCAATTGACTGGCGATTAATGTGTTATGTAGCATCAACGGATGGTCGTGTCCTTGTCCGACTATCAAAATATTATTATCTAAATCTTTGTCTAATACATACCACGGTTCATCGGGTGCATCTTTAACACCACCAATACCTAAACCTTGACGTTGTCCGAAGGTGTAATACATTAAACCTGAATGTTTGCCGATGAGTTGACCTTCGGGTGTACGCATTTCACCTGCTTGGGTGGGCAAATAGCGTTGTAAAAATTCGGTGAATTTACGTTCACCGATAAAACAAATTCCTGTGCTGTCTTTTTTTCGAGCATTACTAAAGCCTGCTTTTTCAGCCAAGGTGCGAATTTCGGGTTTATGTAGATGACCAATAGGAAACAGGGTTTTCGATAACGCTTTTTGCCCTAGGGTATAGAGAAAATAACTCTGTTCTTTATTAGGGTCTAAGCCTTTTAATAAAAAATACTCGCCGTTTTTTTCGGCTACGCGGGCGTAGTGACCTGTGGCAATATAATCCGCCTTTAGGTCTTCAATAGCATAATTTAAAAAGGCTTTAAATTTAACGTGTTTATTGCACAAAATATCTGGATTGGGTGTGCGTCCCGCTTTAAATTCTGACAAAAACACTTCAAACACTTCATCCCAATATTCAGCGGCAAAGTTGACGGTTTTTAAGGGTATGCCTAGTTTGTCACACACTTGTTGCGCATCGGCTAAATCTTCCATCGCGGTGCAGTATTCCGTGCCGTCATCTTCTTCCCAGTTTTTCATAAATAAACCAGTGACTTGATGACCTTGTTCTAAGAGTTGCAACGCAGTGACCGATGAATCAACACCGCCTGACATTCCTACAATGATGTGCTTACTCATAATCTAAAAATGATTTCAATAAAGATAAAGGATAACGCTGTCCGTTGAAATATTCATCAACACTCAGTAAAACTAACGGGCTACGCAAACGATGTGACTCAGCGGCGATTTCATCACGGCTTAACCAGTGTGTTGCCACAATACCGTCATCTAACACTTTATCCGCTTCATGACTGTGACACTGCCCCGCAAAACACAGGCGCAAAAAGGTAGGATGTTTGGGGTCTTTTCGCCACAGTTGAATAGCAACTAAATATTCAGGCTCAAATTGCCAAGCGGTCTCTTCGTAAACTTCACGTTTAACGGCGGTAATGAAATCTTCGTTAGGTTCAAGATGTCCAGCAGGTTGATTAAATTGCAAGCCGCTAGGCGTGTGTTCTTCAACGAATAAAAAACGCTGATCGCACTCGATAACAGCGGCGACAGTAACGTGAGGTTTCCAGACCATGAATTATTCCTGCGGTCAAATTGGGGTATTTTACTTGATTTAGTCGGTATTTGTTGGCAAAGATTTATTTTACCCAATAAAATAAGGCTTCAAGGTCTTTTGATAAACTTAAGTGCGTGTTTTAAGATAAATCTGATGCTGGGGCGACTTGATAATTGACTTTTAAAATACATTCTCAAGTGTTTTTAAGCGTGATTGTCTAGGCTTGCTGATTTTATTAGGTTGCATAACCTAAATCTATTGGTATAATACACGACTTGAAGTTAATACTTCAGGCGCGTAGCTCAGTTGGTTAGAGCACCACCTTGACATGGTGGGGGTCGGTGGTTCGAGTCCACTCGTGCCTACCAGAATATATAAGCACTGCTCAGGCGGTGCTTTTTTCATTGTAGCAATCAAAAAGTTTATCTCATGCCTGTAATTACGCTCCCAGACGGTTCTTTACGCGAATTTGACCACGCAGTCACTGTGTTAGATGTAGCGAAGTCGATAGGCACGGGTTTAGCAAAGGCAACACTTGCAGGTAAAGTCAACGGTGCATTGGTGGATGCCAGCACGCTGATTGAGCAAGATGCTAGCCTACAAATTATTACTGCCAAAGACGCAGATGGCGTTGATGTTATCCGCCATTCTACTGCGCATTTATTAGCCCAAGCCGTTAAACACACGTTCCCAGATGCACAAGTCACTATTGGTCCAGTGATTGAAAATGGATTTTTCTACGACTTTGCATACTCCAGACCTTTTACTCCAGACGATTTAATCGTTATTGAAAAGAAAATGCAGGAATTAGTCGCACAGGATATTGCGATTCATCGTTCTGTATTGTCCAGAGATGAAGCGGTTGCTTTCTTTAAAGGCTTGGGTGAAGCCTATAAAGCGGAAATTATCGAGTCGATTCCTGCGGATCAAGATTTATCTTTGTATGAACAAGGCGATTTTACCGATTTATGTCGCGGGCCTCATGTGCCTAGCACCAGTAAATTAGGCGTGTTCAAGCTAATGAAAATTGCGGGTGCATACTGGCGCGGCGATTCTAAAAACGAAATGTTACAGCGTATTTACGGTACGGCGTGGGGTGACAAAAAGGACTTACAGGCTTATTTACACCGTTTAGAAGAAGCCGAAAAACGCGATCACCGTAAATTAGCCAAAACGCTGGATTTATTCCATACCCAAGAAGAAGCACCTGGTATGGTGTTCTGGCATGAAAAAGGCTGGATTATCTATCAACAAGTTGAACAATACATTCGTGAGAAATTGCGTTTCAATGGCTATGCGGAAGTTAAAACACCGCAGCTAGTAGATCGCTCACTGTGGGAAAAATCAGGGCATTGGGATAAATTCGGCGCGATGATTTTTACTACTCATTCGGAAAATCGTGATTATGCGGTTAAACCGATGAACTGCCCTTGTCATATTCAGATTTATAACCAAGGTCTAAGAAGTTACCGCGATTTGCCGATACGCTTAGCGGAATTCGGCTCTTGTCATCGTAATGAACCGTCTGGCACATTGCACGGCTTAATGCGAGTCAGAAATTTTGTTCAAGATGACGCGCACATTTTTTGTACTGAAGCGCAAATTCAAGACGAAGTATCAACCTTTATTGATATGCTATTTGCGGTTTATAAAGATTTTGGTTTTGAAGAAGTTATTATTAAATTATCGACTCGTCCTGAAAATCGTGTCGGTGATGATAGTGTTTGGGATAAAGCCGAATCTGCCTTAGAACTTGCGCTAAATAACAAAGGCTTGGCTTGGGATTTACAACCAGGTGAAGGTGCATTTTACGGACCTAAAATTGAATTCTCGCTAAAAGATTGTATTGGTCGGGTTTGGCAATGCGGTACGATTCAAGTGGATTTTTCTATGCCCGCTCGATTGAGTGCAAGCTATATTGCCGAAGATGGTTCAAAACAAGTCCCTGTCATGCTACATCGTGCTATTTTAGGTTCATTAGAACGTTTCATTGGTATTTTGATCGAACAACACGCTGGAACATTCCCATTATGGTTGTCACCAGTGCAGGTTGTGGTGTTAATTATTGCCGATAGACACGCTGATTATGCGACCCAAGTACTGAAAACATTAGAGCAGCAAGGTATCAGGGCAAAAATTGACTTGAGAAATGAGAAAATAGGCTTTAAAATTCGCGAACACTCAATGCAACGAGTACCGTATCTTGTCATCATCGGTGACAATGAATTAAAAGAACAACGAATGACGGTACGCACACAAAAGGGTGAGGACTTAGGTAGTCTGGCAATCACTGAGTTCGCTGAACGTTTGGAACAAGAAATTGCCGACAGAAAATGATAGACAATAACGTGGAGGATTAGGGTATCGCTACTAAAAAAGATGAGACACGCTTGAATGACATGATCACCGCTAGACGAGTGAGAGTCACAGGTGCAGAGGGTGAGGCATTAGGTATTATCTCGCTGGATGAGGCCAAACAGATTGCTTATGCGGCAGACTTGGATTTAGTAGAAATATCGCCAAACGCGGATCCTCCCGTTTGCAAGATAATGAACTACGGTAAATACCAGTTTGAACTCAACAAAAAACTGGCAATTGCCAAAAAGAAACAAAAACAGATTCAGGTCAAAGAAATTAAATTCAGACCAGGCACCGATGAAGGTGACTATCAGGTTAAACTAAAAAGTCTGATTAAATTTCTCAATGACGGCGACAAAACCAAAATAACCGTTCGCTATCGCGGACGTGAAATGGCGCATCGTGAACTGGGTATGGATGTGTTAAAACGCATCGAAAAAGATTTGGAAGAACTTGCTTTAGTCGAGCAGTTTCCTAAGATGGAAGGGCGACAAATGATCATGGTCATGTCCCCGAAGAAGAAAAAATAAAAGCATAACGCTACAAATTCAAGCCAGACACGCTTAGAAGGTGTGTCTGGCTTTGTTTTACTCCAGCACAGGATAAGCTGGATTCACCCGCATTCAAGCGAATGCGAAAATTCTTCAGGGCCTACGCATTTTGCCTTGTTGGGTTTTATTTAAAGGACTTTTCATTTTAATTATATTGGAGCAAACAAATGCCAAAAATCAAAACTAACCGTGGTGCTGCCAAGCGTTTCAGACGCACAGGCAACGGCGGTTTTAAATGTGGGCAATCACACAAACGCCACATTTTGACCAAAAAATCGACCAAAAGAAAAAGACAGTTGCGTGCACCTGCAACCATTCATCCATCCGATGTGCGTATGGCTAGACGCATGATGCCTTATAGTTAATGAAGGAGACCTATCATGCCTAGAGTAAAACGCGGTGTAACAGCCAGAGCAAGACACAAAAAAATTCTTAAATTAGCAAAAGGTTACTATGGCGCAAGAAGCCGAGTTTATCGCGTTGCTAAACAAGCGGTAATCAAAGCAGGACAATATGCGTACCGTGACCGCAAACAGAAAAAACGTCAATTCCGCGCCTTGTGGATTGTGCGTATTAACGCCGCCGCCAGAATGTACGGTATTTCTTACAGTCGATTAATCAATGGCTTAACTAAAGCCAACGTAGGCATCGACCGTAAAGTATTAGCCGACCTCGCTGTGCGTGACATTGAAGCATTTGGCAAAATCGCAGAAATCGCTAAAGCGAATCAAAGCGCGTTGTCATAATTCGATTTAACTATAAATATTCTGAGATAATCTCAAAATAGCCTATAGTGCAGACAAACCAAACCTCCGAAGAAATTAATACTTCGGAGGTTTTTTTATTGGTCTCTATTCAGCAATTACTGCTATAAAAACGATAATAACACGGGATAATTTTCAAGCCACAAGTTCAACTCTATACCCTCGATTAACAAAACATCATGTAACTTTGCCTGACCCATTGCAGACTTATTAAATCGCTGATTAGTTACAGCAACTTTTTCAAATGTCACATTCGGAAATTGTTTTTCATAAGCTCTAGCCCCAGCAACCACTTCTTTTACAGCATCCCAACCCAAACTATGATTTGTTGTTGATGCTTTACATTGAATTAATTGCCCAACAGAACCTTTAATAGCGACAATATCAATACCACCGTCGCCAGAAATCGGCGTTTGTATACAGTGATAACCGCGAAGTGTCCAAAGTTTAAAACATAAGACTTCAAAATCCCTGCCTACAATATTAGGCAAATGCTTCGATTTAATATAATCGTGATTTTCCTGTACGTCCTTATCACCAGTTATTAATTCAGAAAATTCCTGTGGTTTTAATTCACAAGTACCATTAAGCATATTGGTTGCTAATTTACGTTTTTCACGCAGCAAATCATCCAGTTTTGCTTCAAAAGTTAAAAACTCATTTGAATAAATCGTTGGATAATAAACATAAACATCCTTGGTTTGACCGATACGATAAGCCCTATCTGTCGCTTGGTCTTCTTTAGCTGGATTCCAAGTGCGGGTGTAATGAATCACATGATTAGCGGCTTGAATATTCAATCCAAAACCTGCGGCAATAGGCGATAAAATAAGCACATTAAAACCGCTAGATGATTGAAATTCATTAATAAACTTCTGCCTACTTTCAATCGCGCTACTATTACTTTTTACTGAGCCATTAATAATATAGGGTTGTTTCACAGCGAACTTATAACGCTGTTTTAAATAATGCTGAATCGTGCGTTGTAATTCCAGATATTCAGTGAATATCAATACTTTTTCATTACGCTTATAAATTTCGTCTAGCCGCTCAATTAACCAATTAAATTTGGGTGATAATTTACGATAATCATCTAAGGAGCGCGATAAATCGGTTTGTAAACCAGCATGACGTGGGTCAGCACAAATAACACGCAGTCTATGCAATAATTGCAGTATAGAATTTCCTTTTTCTTGTTGTTTTTTGTATTGATTAATTGACTCGTTATAAAATATTTTTTGTTGCTCATTTAATTGAATACGGTTTTTCTGGCGAATAGCTTCACAACCATCATCATATTTAACAGGTAAATCAAGCGCAACCTCACTTTTAATACGCCGTAATAATTGTGGTTCGATTAAAGTTTGCAATTCTTTCAGGGCTATTTGTTCACCTAATTGTTCCGCATCAATGGGGCGGCGATATTTAGAGCCAAAACTATTCAGTGAACCTAATAAACTGGGCTGTACAAAATCAAATAAACACCATAAATCTACCAATGAATTTTCTACGGGCGTTCCTGTACAAGCAATTTTAAATTTTGCTTTTTGGGATTTTGCAGCATCGGTTACTAACGTACCAGGCGTTTTTATTTTTTGTGCTTCATCACAGACCATAATGCCCCATGTTTGTTTACCCATAGAAATGGATAAATCACGCATGGTTTCATAAGTGGTTAAAACTAAATTAGCATTTCCTAGCCAATCATCATATAAAAAATTATTTAAACCATCATTCAATAACTGTTCATCAATCAGCGTTTTTGGTATTTTCTTTTCCTTTAATACTTTTCCATAAAGCGTTAATAACCGAATCGAACCAGTATGAAAAAATTTTTGTAATTCATTTTGCCAATTTTCCAATAAACTAACAGGTGCGATAATTAATACAGGATGTGTATTTTCTTGTGCTAAATACCAATGAATAAACGTGAGTAATTGTAGCGTTTTTCCTAAGCCCATATCATCAGCAACTAAACAGCCCGAATAATATTCTGGATGGTTACGCCATAAATGCTGTAACCAAGCAACGCCAATTTCTTGATGTGGTTTTAGTTTGGCTTTTAATGCACTAGGTAATTCTAATTTTTGCGCTGTATTTTTATCAAACCATAATTGCTTGCCTTCAATATAATCTATCTTTTCTATATTGGAATAAATAATAGTGGTTTTCTTAGCCTGTTTTTCAATTTTTTCAGGTGGAATTCCTTTATTAATTGCGTTGATAGTGCCACGCGCTAATTGGCAAATTTGTTCAGCTTCAATAATATTAATTGGTTTTTGCAAAGGTGGATAATTAAAATCAGTGTAACCTTGATTTTTTGCTTCATTAATCGCATTTTCTAACTGTTGAATATCTGCTTCATTACGAAAAGAATGCAGTATTTCCGTGTTATTTTCGTCACTTGTGCCGATAGCAATAATGGTTTCATTAGGAATCCAAGAGCTATTATTTTGGTCTTTTAATATAAAGGGTGAATAATAAGGTTGTCGTTCACCGATTGCAATAACTCGCTTGGAATAATCAGAAAACTCGAAAATATCTTCATAACTTAATAAAGGAATTGGCGATAACCAGCGTTCATACCATTGTTGACATTGTTGGCATTGTTGCGGCGCATCACCGCGTAATTCAATTTCATAACCTTGCCAATTAAAACAGGGTAATTCATCACGCAATTGGTTTTTAATTTCTTGTAATAAGGTCAATAAATCATCAGCCGTTTTAAATTCAAAACGAGTATTTTGTAAAGTGGCAGTCATTTTTGTTGGAAATAGTTTTAAACTGACACTTTGAATATTGCCTTTATAATCTTGTTTAGCATCGAGTATAAAACTATAAAATATAATCCCCGACTGTTCTAAGGATTGCTCGTAACTTTCAAGCGAAATAACCTCAATCGCCGCTTCGCCTAATACCGCATAAGGATTACGCACAAACGCCTGCGCCCTTTTACCGCGTACTGTGCGCTTGGGCATTCGTTTAATTTCTTGTAATACTTGTTTAACAGGTGGGGATAAAGCGACTTCTAACTGGCTACCATCGGCTTGTATTAAATGATAATAATCTGGCACACTGGCAAGACGATCAAAACGCTCTAACCAAGCGGGCGGCGCGTCATCAAACGTGGGCGTGACAATAATACCTTCTGTTTGTTTATCTAGAGCTAACCCACAATAAAATGATAACGTTCGTGGTGAGCTTGTCGAACCACATTCACGCTTCGACAGGATCAGCGCGAACGGTTTTTTAATCATTTTATTGGCTGTTAGCTATAAATCTAATTTTAATTTTTCAAGTGTCAGTACAATCGTTTTATTAAGAAAATCATCCATAACGCAATCAGCAGCAATGGCTAAACGTCTTATTTTTCCCCAATGACGATAATTAGTTTCAGTATTCCGTTCTGATAAAGGCAACGCGGCAAATTGTAATACCGCATTAACGACTTGCCATGTTTTATATTCCAATAGAAAAGACTGTTGATTATATTCCAATACTGCATTAAAACGTAATCGTGCTTCTCTAATGGACATTCGTTCAGTATTTCGCCAACCCGCTAAATTAACCTGAAAGCTACCATCCGTTAATGCACCTGAACTCACTAATACGGGAATAACCGATATAAATGGCGGCAATGATAATAAAGGTAAGCTATTTTGATGATCCACTTCGTTATTTAACGCATAAAAGTTTTCCCAACTAAGCAATATGCCATTTGGCTTTTCTTCTGCATAGCCAATTTCTAATAATTGCTCCAGATAACTATTATGTGCGGGGTTATTATTGGCAAACAATAATATGCCAGAATTTGAAAATTCTGGTGCTTGTGGTAATGGTTGTTTGTTTTTTTTAGAGAAAGGAAATAGCATATAGTGGCTTGATTAAGTTATAAAATATATTTTGTGAATAGTTATATTCATAGCCATGCCTATTTAATTCTTTGGCTAAAGTGCCTATTCTTCGATTATGCTGAATATATTGCACACCGCTTGGTAATTTTTCGACTTTTAATTGGTAGTGAGTAATTAATTGTTCAAAACTCATTACGGTTGGTTTAATTCCTAAACGACTGAGAGCGGTGAGAAAATCATCCTCCCACACGCCAACATGAGATAAACCATCTTGAGTATGCCAAAGGCATTTCCACGGATTACGCAGAGAATCATAACTAATGGCGTTTTTCTGTAACCAAGGCAACACAATAGAACTTGGATAAGCCCAGCATTTACCACCAGAAACTGCACCTGATTCAACAATATAAACATCCCCTATTTTCATTAATATGGCATTATTATTAGCTGTGTAACCTCCACTCAAATTAGCACAACGACCTTCTTTTTGTTTTAAAAAATTTATTTCCTGATTTTCTCTTGCTTTTTTACCTAACCAAACAAAGGTATAATCAATTTTGTCAAAAAATTGCATCCAAAATTCATAACGGCGGTGGTCATTTGCTAATTTATGAAAAATATCATAAATATCTTCTCGCACCAGCCAACGTTGTACCATTTCTTTAGTTTTTGAATATACCCGCTCCCATTCGCGTTGTTTTTCTAAAACAGGGCTTTCCCAGCGTTGTACCGCTAATTTTTTTAATTCTAAATGTACTACGCTATTATCGCTACATTCAGCATAACGGTTAAGTAATTCTGCAAGCCCTTTATCTATATATTCAGGATGTTCGGGTAATTGCTCTAATAATCGGTCTAGGGTATTTTTAAAGCCTAAATCATCATAAGTAATAATTTCTTGTACTTGTGCGGTCAGAAAATCTATCCAAAACCAACTGGTACTTGGAATTTCAATATCTTGTTTCAGTAAATTAATTTTTCGGTAATCATTATTTAATGCTTGACGGGCAAGTTTTTGAGTCACCTCTGAATCAAAAATAATTTGATGCCTTTCAATAGCTTCTAGCCAAGAAGGTAAAAACTGCATAGTCGCTAATAAGGGGTTTAAACTATTGTGTAAATTATCGCGCAATATTCGCCAGTTATTACGAGCAATATCCGATTTTATATCATTAAAATTTAAAAAAGCTAACCATAGTCCCTGCCATAAATAAGCTGTAATGGCATCTTCAATTAGTTTTTGCAATGCCTGAAATGCTTTATCTGAACCTAAAATAGTGCGTTCTGGAAAGTTGGCTATAACTGTGTTTAGCCCCCAACATAAAAACGATAATTCCAACCAAGTAAAATCATTGTGCGATAAATTACGCACAAATTTATTCAGCGTTTGTTGCACTAAATGAGGATTAGGCTGTTCTGTTTTGGCATTCTTTAAAATATCAGTAATTTCAAGCTGCTTAGTTTGTATATATTCGATACTATTTCCTTTAGGTACAGGAAATTTAGTTTGATTGTCGTGTAACTGTTGGTTAAATTGCTTTATGTATCGCATTATTGGCAACGTCCAAAATCAGTTATAGAAACAGGTTTAATTTCTGGTTTTTTTTCACCATAACCAAAAAATTTTAATTTAAATTCAACCCGCCGCATTTGTTCATCGGTTTTGCCTTCACTGTTATTAAATGAATAACCACCTACCAGAAATAAATCCCGAATCATTGCCTTATATTCATCTGTTAATGGTATTTCATTTTCCAACGGTTGTTCAAATAAACTGCATAAAACGGATTCAGCACGGCGCATACTCAATTGTAAATTATGCAAGTATGAACCCACTTGTGAAGAATAGCCTTCAATAATCACCTGTTTTAATAACGAGTTATTTTTATCTTGATTAACCACTTGATAAACCACAGGGACAAATTGACGTAATTTAACTTTAGTCTCGTTACTTAGAATAAACTTGTTATTTTCAAACAGTGCTTGTGCGCCAAAATCAACCCGTTTGTCGTTATCGCAATCTACTGTTACCCCCGTAATTTTTTCGGCTTCGGCTTTAATTTGTAAGCACAGTTTTTTTACTTCATCTTCGTGGGCATTTTCAGGGGCTGGATTGGTAATGATGATTAAAGAAAATGCCATGACGACCAAAAATAACATCATCATCGCCGTCATTAAATCGGCATAAGAAATCCAAAACGGCTTTTCTGCTTCATCCTTAGCGCGTTTTTTACTGGGAAAGTGCGACCACATTACACGCTCCTGTTGTTGGTTTTGGCAAACATATCAATCAAACCTGAAATAGACGCGGATAAGGGTTGATAGGCATTGGCAACTTTTGTAAGTGTATCAGCATGGTGTTTATGAAACTCGGTATTGTGCGTAGCCATATCATTTTGAAATTTAGCCAGTGTTTCTGCCAATAATCCCCCTACCTGCGTTACAAAATCATCCATATCATCTTTAAGAACCCCAAAACTGCTTACCATTTTTTGCATATTATCAACGATTTGTTGATTAACTCCCGCTTCTTGTTTGGCTCTATTCAGCAGGTTTTCCATTTCATTAATCATTTGACCCAATAATTCACGGGTAGCGGTGTATTCGTTTAATTGCGTTTTTAATGTGTCAGCGGCTGATGACATTTGATCGCCTGTTGTCATTAGCTGAGTGGATAATTTTTCGGTTTGCTCAAGTACACTACTCACTTTATTTCCTGCCGCCGCAAAATCAGTGCTGGCTTGTGAAATCTGCTCTGCTCCTGCGGTCATCTTGTCACCCGCGTTATTGAGTTCAATAGTGTTGTCTTTTAACGCTGACATGGTATTGCTGATTTGTGTAACCAACGCGCTAATTTGAGATTCCATTTTGCTGATTAATGCGGTTGATGAATCAACAAAGGCTTGTTGTCTATCACGTTCAGCTTGCAATAATGCGGCTCGCTCTTGTTCCATATCCGCTAAAATTTTGCGTGTTGAGGCTTGTAATTCGGTTAAATTTTCCTGTGTGATTTTCAGGGTATCTTGATGCTTTGTTGCAATGGAATTGACAAAATCGCTGATATTCGTTTGTGCGGCAGCTTGTCTATTTTCAAGCTCTTTAACTAATGCCGACATTTCGGCACTCACCGCTTTGCGTTCTTGCTCTCCCGTTTCGCGTAAATCTGTCATCAAGGTTTCAAAACCGCCTTGCATGGTTTGTATGGCTGTAGAGGTTTGCTCTAGCATTCCGCCGACATTATCAACTTGTTGTGTAAAGGTATCGCTAACCGTATTGGCAAACTGTTGTTGTCGCTGTTGTTCTAGTGCAATTGCGGCGTTACGTTCTTTATCCATATTCGCTAAAATTTGCCGCGTTGATGATTGGATTTCGATTAGGCTTTCGCGTATTTGCTTGGAGTTATCTTGTTGTGCGTTGCTGATTTGCGTATTGATTGCGCTGATAAAACTTTCCATTTGTGATTGTAACGTTACTTGTTGTTGTCCTATCAATTTTACCAAGTCTTGAATTTCGCTATTTACCGCTTGCCGTTCTTGCGTACCCGTTTCGCGTAAATCGGTCATTAATGTTTCAAAACCACCTTGCATGGTTTGCATGGCTGTAGAGGTTTGCTCTAGCATTCCGCCAACATTATCGACTTGTTGCGTAAAGGTGTTGCTTACTGTATTGGCAAACTGTTGTTGCCGCTGTTGTTCTAGTGCAATTGCGGCGGCACGTTCTTTATTCATATCCGCTAAAATTTGCCGCGTTGATGATTGGATTTCGATTAGGCTATCTCGTATTTGGTTAGAGTTATCTTGTTGTGCGTTGCTGATTTGCGTATTGATTGCGCTGATAAAACTTTCCATTTGTGACTGTAACATTACTTGTTGTTGTCCCATCAATGTTACCAATTCTTGTATTTCGCTATTTACTGCTTGCCGTTCTTGTGTGCCTGTGTCGCGTAAGTTTTGCATTAAGTCATTGAACTCGCCTTGCATAGTCTGCATGACTGTAGCGGTTTTTTCTAGCATTCCGCCAACATTATCGACTTGTTGCGTAAAGGTATTGCTTATCGTATTGGCAAACTGTTGTTGTCGCTCTTGTTCTACTGCAATTGCGGCGTTACGTTCTTTATTCATATCCGCTAAAATTTGCCGCGTTGATGATTGGATTTCACTTAAGCTGTCGCGTATTTGGTTAGAGCTATCTTGTTGTGCGCTGCTGATTTGTGTATTGATTGCCGTAATAAAATCTGTCATTTGCGACTGTAACGCTACTTGCTGTTGCCCCATCAATGTTACCAATTCTTGTATTTCGCTATTTACCGCTTGTCGTTCCTGCGTTCCCGTTTCGCGTAAATCGGTCATTAATGTTTCAAAGCCGCCTTGCATGGTTTGCATGGTTTTGGAGGTGTGCATAAACATACTTCCCATTTTTTTCATTTGCTCAGTAAAAGTGCTACTCATAGCATCGGAAAATAGTTGTTGCTGTTGCTGTTCTTCGGCTCTTGCGTTGATACGGTCTTGTTTTATATCTGCCAAAATTTCCCGTGTGGATGATTGAATTGTGTTTAGGCTATCGCGTATTTGTTCGGCATTGTTTTGTTGTGCGTTGCTGATTTGTGTATTAATCGCCTCAATAAAGCCTTGCATTTGTGCCTGTGATGTTTCCTGCCTGTTGTCCATTGCTGTCATTAATTTCAGCATTTGTTCATTTGCCGCTTGCCGTTCCTGTGCGCCAGTGTCGCGTAAGTCCTTTATCAAGCCATCAAATCCAACCTGTGTAGTTTGCATAGAGGCGGCGGCTTGATTAATCATCCCGCCAATCCCTTGCATTTGTTCGTTAAATGCACCGCTGATAGTTCCAGAAAACTTTTCGATTAATTGTTCCAACATTCCTGTCATGGTATCGCCTTGTCCGCCAGCAATTTTTGCAACTTTATCGCCCATGTTGTCTAAACCACTTATTAATTCAGTTCGGAATTGTTCACCATGATCAGCAGTGGCATCCATTTGTTCTTGAATCTTGTCAGTCAATTTATCCGCCAGCATGGTGGCAAAGATTTCTGACTGTTCAATTTGTTTCGCTGTTAATTCTCATAGTAACTCCGATAATTCGGTGACTAAACTGGATTTTAATTGCGCGGTATGAGTGACATTTTCAGCCGATGATTTAACCAATGCGGCGAGATAAACTTCAGCGACACCACCTTCATATAAAGCATCCAGTTTTAAACAAAGTTGCTCTAAACGATAGTAACAGGCGTTAATTGACACTTTTTCCAATAAAGTGACTAACATCGCGCCTAAAATGGCACTTGCGGAGGCGATAAACGCGCCTTGTACTTCAAGAAAAAGTTGTTTTAAACCATTAAACAACAAATCCATTTGTGCAGGGTCAAGACGTGCTTTTGCTAACAATGAGGGATCAAAACTTTGAATACCGTGAATCAAGCCCCAAAAAGTACCGATAATACCGATGCCAGTTAAAATGCCTGGTAGATGTTTAAAAAACTCAATATTGATGCGTGAATCAATAATAGTCTGTTGGCTAAAGAACGCCTCAGCGGGTGCGGTTGCACGGATAGCACTCACTTGTTTAATTCCAGCCTGATATTCATACTGTTCATGCAGTGTGTCTTTAAAACTATTCCACACCTCTTGAAATAACTTAGACTTGAAAATAGTGGATAAGGTATTTTTTTCGATTAACACATTTTGTTTTTCCCGATGAATTTTATTAAGCTGGCTTCGGGCAGATTTTAATTGCCACCAAGTTATTAAGGCGGGTCGAAAACAGAACCATAAAAAACTAATCATTAAAACAGCCACAACCGCCATAACGATTTGTGGGCTGATGCTAATGGGAATGCCTAAAAG
Source organism: Methylococcales bacterium (assembly GCA_037133675.1). Classification (GTDB taxonomy): domain Bacteria; phylum Pseudomonadota; class Gammaproteobacteria; order Methylococcales; family Methylomonadaceae; genus UBA4132. The sequence goes on along the minus strand of JBAXNR010000072.1, from coordinate 1,499 downwards.
GGTTAAATCAGGGAAAGGGGTTTGCATGAGAAAGCATCCTGAGCGGGTGGTGATTTGTTTGATGCTAACACATTTTATGGTTTTATATTTTTGTCATCTCTGCCATTTCGGTTTTATGTTTGGATTATTGATTTAGACGCATGATGCCTTACAGTTAAAGGAGACCTATCATGCCTAGAGTAAAACGTGGTGTAACAGCCAGAGCAAGACACAAAAAAATTCTGAAATTCGCAAAAGGTTACTACGGCGCAAGAAGCCGAGTCTACCGCGTTGCTAAACAAGCCGTCATCAAAGCAGGACAATACGCCTACCGTGACCGCAAACAGAAAAAACGCCAATTCCGCGCCCTATGGATCGTGCGTATCAATGCAGCAGCCAGAATGTACGGTATTTCTTACAGTCGATTAATCAATGGCTTAACTAAAGCCAACGTAGGCATCGACCGTAAAGTATTAGCCGACCTCGTTGTGCGTGACATCGAAGCATTTGGCAAAATCGCTGAAATCGCTAAAGCGAATCAAAGCGCGTTGTCATAAGTCCAGCTAAACACTGGATACCAAAAACCCCCGCAGTCTTCGGCTTCGGGGGTTTTTTATTGCCCACAAGTTTTTATAGAAAGCACACTCGCATAGGTATCTACACAAATGTTTTATCATTTAGGTTTAAATCGCGAGCAAGGCTCGCTCCTACAAGTTTTTGATGTGTTATCACAGAAATTCTGTAGGAGCGGCTCTTAGCCGCGAAAACTGTGTAGATACCTATGACTCCAGAGACTGTGAAAGTATTCTAGTTATAACCATAGTTTCACCGAAAACACCGTCATTCCAGCATGGATGCTGGAATCCAGTCACAGGGATGTGAAGCGGTGAATTTTAAACTATTTTTATAATCATGTAGTTGCCATCCTTGGCACTGGATTCTGGCATCCATGCCAGAAAGATTGTTGCATCTAATAACGTAGTTTGCTTGAAATTATGAATACTTTCACAGTTTCTATAGTTTTAAAGTACATTACTGTTTTTCCAGCAAGGCTAAAGTTTGTTAGCTGTTATTCACCATTTCATTGACTAAATCAGCTTCATAATCATAGATAGGTTCATTTTCAAGCTGTAATTTTTGAATAAATATTAATCTATCATACCCCGCTAATTCTGCCGCCTTACCCAAGCTAAGTTTATTTTTTCGATAAAGAACCAAGGCATGATTAAACAGCATGGTTTTAATAAAATCTTCCTGTTTTTCTTTTACAGAAATTAAGAAGTTATCGGGGATATTAATCGTTAGTTGCATGGTTGTTTCCTCTATAGCCTTTGATTATGAAATAAACAAAAATGGTAAAATTGCCCCAGATTTCGCTATGCGCCATCTGGGCTACTCCGCTTTCATCACAATCTTCATATCTTTGTACTTAAAAATCGTCGGTGACATCATCGTTAAATACCGCCCAATTTCTAAATCAACCACTTTTTCCGAAGCAAGATATAAGGTTTTTCTTACCG
>JBAXNR010000071.1:0-23797 GCA_037133675.1 Methylococcales bacterium | reverse complement strand
TAAAGTTGCTATATTATGCCAGATGTCAATGACATTTTTATGAGAAAGCCGTGGGCTAAGTACGAAGCGCATGGTGGGTAATACCGCCAATCAACCAGAGCCTATTGTTTACTAGGCTCTATCCACATTTCAGGAATTTCCAGAATTTTGGCGATTTTTCCATTTAGCATAAAAATACGCACCACTTGAAACCACTCCTGCCACCGTTGCAGCCGCGCCAACAATAGGTGCTGCCGTGACGACTAAAGGTGCGATAGTGATTGCTGATAAGCCAAGTGTGAGTGCGGCTTGCACTGACGGACATAACCGCAGCAACTCAGTAAAGCATATAAGCTGTAGCTAAAAAACATAGACACAAAAAAGGCAGCCTAGGCTGCCTTTTTTATTGTCCGATAAAAGCGGAGGCTTAAAGTTTTTCTTTAATACGCGCTGCTTTACCAGTCAAATCACGCAAGTAGTACAATTTAGCACGACGGACATCACCACGACGTTTAACGGTAATTTCGCTAATCATAGGACTGTGTGTTTGGAAAACACGTTCAACGCCTGTGCCATGAGAAATTTTTCTAACAGTGAAAGCTGAGTTTAAACCGCGATTACGTTTTGCAATTACAATGCCTTCAAACGCCTGCACTCTTTCTTTATCGCCTTCTTTTACTTTAACTTGTACAACAACAGTGTCACCTGCATTAAATGCGGGGACATTTTGTTTCATTTGCGCTTGTTCTAATACATCAATAATGTTCATTACCACACCCTTTAACTTCAACTTTAAATTGTTCTAGCAGTTGTTTTTGTTCTGCATTTAACGGTTTTTTTTCTAATAAATCAGGTCGTCTTTGCCATGTTCGTCCTAAAGCTTGCTTCATGCGCCAACGGCTTATATCTGCATGATTACCGCTTAGTAATACGTCTGGTACAGCGCGTCCTGCTAACTGTTCTGGTCTGGTAAAATGTGGGCAGTCTAGCAATCCATCGGTATATGAATCTTGTACCGCTGATTGTTCATCACCAAGTACATCGGGCAATAACCGCGTCACTGCATCAATGACTATGAGTGCCGCGAGTTCACCGCCGCTGATAACATAATCGCCTATCGACCATTCTTCATCACAATCCAAGTCAACAAAGCGTTCATCAACCCCTTCATAACGTCCTGCCACTAATATCAATTGCGAATTTTGTTCAACGCTTGATAATAAGGCTTGAGTAATCGGTTTGCCTTGTGGGCTTAAATAAACGACTTTACTGTGTGCAAAACCTGCTTGTTTTGCTGCATTAACAGCATCATGCAAGGGCTGGTATTTCATCACCATGCCAGGTCCACCGCCGTAAGGACGATCATCAACGGTTTTATGCTTGTCGTGAGTATAATCGCGTGGATTCCATACCGATAAACTGACAATGCCGCGTTCGATTGCTTTTCCTGTGACACCAATCTGTGCCGCCGATGTCACCATGTCTGGAAATAAGCTGATGACATCAAAACGCATTAAAAATCTGCGTCCCAATCCACTATCATCTTACCCACGCTTAAATCAATCTGAGTGATAGTCTGTCCTTGTAAAAACGGAATGCACCGTTCTTTATCACCTTGAACAATAACAACATCATTCGCGCCTGTTTCTAGCAATCCACTGATGACACCAAAATCAACGCCTTCGGTATTTTCAACTTTTAAGCCAATTAAATCAGACCAGTAATACTCATCACTTGCCGCTTTTGGCAGTTGTTCTGGTGTGATAAAAATATCCCAACCCATTAAACCTGCCGCTTGGTCTCGGTCTTGAATACCCTCAAGTTGAGCAACAACCGCTTTACCTTGCAGATTTCCAGTAATCACTTTAACCGTTTTGGTCTCACCCGCTTTTTTTAGCAACCAAGGCGAATAGTCGAGAATATTTTCTCTATAATCGGTGTAGGAAAATACCTTGACCCAACCTTTGATACCAAAAACGCCAGAAATTTTTCCAACGTGTATATGACCTTTATCAGACAAACGAATTACGCAGCAGCTTTTTTAGCGACTTTAATCAATTGGGCAACACGCTCAGATGTTTGCGCACCTTTGGTTTTCCAATATTCAACGCGTTCGCTGTCTAAACGTAATTTTTCTTCATTGCCACGCGCTAATGGGTTAAAAAAACCAACGCGCTCAATATAACGACCATCACGACCGCTACGACTATCAGTTACTACAATTTGGTAGAAGGGGTGATTTTTTGCACCACCTCTGGAAAGACGAATAGTTACCATCTAATATCCTCAAAAATATTTGGTCATTGTTAATCCGCCTATTCTACGCGATTTTATTGATAAGTGAAGAATAAATTAAAAAATCAGGGATTGTTTATGAAGGTAGGAAAAGATTAGCAAGATAGGCTTTGTCTATTTCAGTCTATCTTTTGCGTTCGTTTTGTCGTGTTTGCGTGTTTCTGCGTGCTGTTTAAATCGGCTTGGGCTGAGGTTGTTCTCTTTTCAACAAGGCAATGATTTCTCTTAAGTTGTCATTTTCCCTGTCTTTCATGGCAATCTCTTTTACTTGTAATCCATTAATAGCTAATTGTTTTTCTAATTCAGAAGCAGACGAAGAGATATGTATTTTGGTTTCATTATTTGAGTGAAGCGAATTGATAATATTGAATGATCCTTTTTCATTTAATTCAAACAATTCAGATAATTTTATTTCTAACGATTCGGCAATTTTTTCTAAACGGGATAATTTTATATCGCTGTCGCCACGTTCAATATCACCGTAAGCACTGGGTGACATTTTTAATTTTTCTGCCAGTTGTTCTTGCGTCAGTCCTTTTGTTTCACGAATCAATCTGATTTTTTCATGTACCGACATTTATACCGCTCCTACCGTTAGAAATACCTGTGTGGCTTGATTGTAGCAAATTTTAGAAGGTTTAGAATGACAATTCTCTTATTTTACTGGAGAAAAATATGCCAGCCTCACTTAAAAAAGTGTGTGGTCGCTGTGGTAAAGAAAAACCTCTTTCTGAGTTTTACCACAACAGTACAAAAAATGACTATCACAATGGCATTTGTTCAAAATGTCAATTAGAAATCAACAAGAAAAAGGAGTAATTTATGTTTCTTAATGCGTTATCGGCTGAAGACAAACCAAAATTTCTAAGTTTGTTATACATCATTGCAAAATCAGATGGTTTTATTGATGAAGGTGAAATTGCTCAAATTGGTGCGTATGCCCAAGAAATGGGTATCGAAGACGGCGGTGATGGTCTTCACACTATTGAAGAAATCATTAATCAGTACAAGTCAGGCACGGACATAACCAAGAAAATTGTTTTTACTGAGGCACTAGCTTTAGCACAAGTTCATGGGTTATTTGAAGGTGATAAAAAAGTCTTGTTAGAAAACATTAGTGAAGAATTTTCACTGCCTAAAGACTTCACCAATGAAGTTCTTGATTGGGTCAATACCATTCGTCCTTTGTACGCCAAAGGATTTCAACTTGTTGGTTTGATTTAAGGAGATAATCATGGGATTTGTTTCAGGTCTTATTAAAGTGGCAGCAGGTGCTGCGGCTGGTGTTGCTGCTGTTACTGCATTGCCTGTATTGGGTGCGGTGGGTGCTATTACAGCGACTGGTATAGCTGTGGGTTCGGCGGTTGGTGCGATAGCAGGCGTTGTTGATGCAGTTAATGAGAAAAAAGATTAGCACTTTCGATTAGCGGCAATGTCGAAGCGCGACGGGGTATTCACCCCGTCGCAACGTTTTGGTATGTTTTCTCGTTCCCAAGCTCCGCTTGGGAATGCCTACCCTCAAGTTCTGCTTGATGTCTACACCACACAAAGCAGAGCTTGGTCATAGTTACTTCCAAACTGGAGTTTGGGAGTGAGATGTAAAGCATAATTTGAATAAACCGAACTAAAGGAAAATAAAGAAATGCGCGGTATATTGATGCGTGGATGGAGACTTGTAATTATAACAGGCAATCTTTATTGGTTGTATTTATCCATAAAATTAAGTAGTTTTCTTATGTTTGCTCTATGGATAATAGGGATAGGAGGCGCGTTTTATACGAGTACAGAATATGAAGACCTTAGAACTAAAGATATTTTTATGATATTTTTGTATATGCTTATGGGATATATTGGTCTATGGTTTCTAATTTTTGGCACACCTAACTGGATACTTGAGTTTTTTGCATAAATGAGAAGATTTTTACATGACTAACAAAATAATTACACTTAGTTTGTTATTATTACTAGGATTTATAACAACAGCTTTTGCGCATGGCTATGAACCCTCTAACTCTTGCTCAAAACCTCATAAACCCTATACATTCAATAATGAGTATGAGGTCAATCTTTTTAACAATGGTGTTGATTCATATAAACGTTGTATTAATAATTTTATTGAAGAACAGAATAATGAGTCAAAAATTCATTTAAGGGCAGCAAATACAGCTATTGAAGAATGGAATAGCTTTGTTAACGCTAATCGTTAAACTCGTAAGGCGGAATAGCGATAGCGTATTCCGCCGAATGGTTATCGCATCCGGTGCATTACGCTATCGCTAATGCACCCTACAAAATATTGTAAACCGCCTCCAGTCAAAACCAAAGGCGGTTTTTTATTGCCTTAACAAGTTCGCAATGGATAGTGCAGTGCAATCGTTGCAAAATCTTTATCGTTATGGAGTAGCAAACAATCATAATGCAAGGCAGTTGCTGCAATAATACAGTCATTGGTTTTGCGGACTGTTAGTCCACGTTTGCGTAATTGCCGATAAATATCGGCGGCTTGTAACCAGATAGCGTCTTTTATTTCCAGCATTAATAAAGACTGCAAATAATCTTGGGTAAGCAGATACTGTTTATCATTAGAAATCCCTTGCAATACTTCTGTTAGCACCACACCACAAATAGCAATATCTACTTCTTGCTGAATAGAGAACTCAAGCGTTGCAACATGGGGCAAATCTTTTCCGTTAAAAAAATCTATCCACACACTGGTATCAACCAAAATCATAAAACTTCATTTTCACGCATCGCACTTAAATCACCTTCCCAACAAATTGCCCCTTTCAAGTCCAATAACTTTTTTTGTTTTTCGTGTCGGATTAATTCGCGTAACGCATAATCAAGCAACTCACGTTTACTTTTAAGATGGGTAATTTGTAATGCCTGTTCCAGTATTTCTTTATCTAGCAGAACTTGTGTGCGAATTGTGGTCGTTTCCATGATTGACTCCGATAACCTTTGTTTGAATTCTGTTACTTTGTATAGCAAAGTGAGTAGATGTTCGGATATTGTAGCAATTTTTTGATAAGATGTTCATTAAGACAAAACCGCCTCTGGTCAAAATCAAAGGCGGTTTTTTATTGCTTGGGCAATCACACATCGCATAAAGTTGATGTTTGGAGCTATCGTTTTATACCCATGCCACGCACGTTATTTTTAATGCCGCGCATCATATTTGCCATATTGCCCGATTTCATTTTTTTCATCATTTTTTGCATCATCAAAAATTGCTTGAGCATACGATTAACATCGTGTAATTCTTGACCGCAACCATCGGCGATACGTTTTTTGCGATTGCCTTTAATCAAATCGGGGAAACGTCTTTCTTGTTTGGTCATGGAATTGATAATGGCAATTTGCCGCGATAAGGCTTTGTCATTGACTTTTTCACGCATTTCTTGTGAGACATTGCCAACACCTGGGAGCTTATCTAGCATGGCACTAACGCCGCCCATGCTTTCCATTTGTTGCAACTGTTCACGAAAATCGTTCATATCAAACGATTCGCCTTTTTTAATTTTTTTAGCGAATTTTTCGGCTTTTTCTTTATCGACTTTTTGCTCAATGGTTTCAATCAAGCTGAGCATATCGCCCATACCCAAAATACGCGAGGCAATACGGTCTGGATGGAAGGGTTCTAAGGCATCGGGTTTTTCGCCCATACCTATAAATTTAATCGGTTTACCTGTGATATGACGAATAGATAACGCTGCCCCACCGCGAGCATCACCATCGGCTTTGGTTAAAATAACGCCTGTTAGTGGCAGCGCATCATTAAAGGCTTTCGCAGTAATCGCAGCATCTTGTCCTGTCATGCTATCGACAACGAACAGGGTTTCAATCGGATTAATCGCCGCATGGAGGGCTTTAATTTCACCCATCATTTCATCATCAATATGCAAACGCCCTGCGGTATCGATAATAATAACATCGAGAAATTTACGTTTTGCTGCATCAATGGCATTGAGGGCAATATCGACAGGATTTTGGGTTACATCGCTATCGAAAAAAACCAGATCAAGATCATTGGCTAATACTTGCAATTGTTTAATCGCCGCTGGACGATAAATGTCCGCACTAACCACGCCGACTTTTTTCTTTTTATGGGTTTTTAGCCATAAACCTAATTTAGCAACGGTGGTGGTTTTACCCGCACCTTGCAAACCAGCCATTAAAATAACCGCAGGTGGCACAGCACGAAGGTTAATGTCTTCATTCGCCGCCCCCATCATTTTAACCAGTTCCGCTTGAACCAGTTTAATCATGGATTGCCCAGGTGTGAGACTGCTTTGAACTTGTTGTCCTAACGCGCCTTCTTTGACACGTTCAATAAAATCCGTCACGACGGGTAAAGAGACATCGGCTTCCAGCAAAGCGATACGCACTTCGCCTAAGGTTTCCTTGATATTATCTTCAGTTAGGCGACCTTGCCCTTTGAGTTTTTTAAGCGTGCTACTTAATTTATCGGTTAAATTATCAAACATATCTACGTCTTCATTGTTGATCTTGAGAAACACCTGCTCACACAAATGCGCTAGGACTATTTAATCGGGTATATTACCATAGCCATTGAGACCTTTGCACTAATGCACACTGCCTCTGAAACATAGCCCATAGAAATATACTTATGAATGCCACTGTACTTGCTATCATTTCAATTTGTGCCTACTTAGGCAGCACACTGTTGATTATTCTGCATATTCAGCAACACATTAAGCGTGTTGCTATTTATTTGGCGTGGACTGCGGTTATTAGCCATCTGATTTATACAGGGCTAGTCTGCCAACAACACAACGGATTTAGTTTTAGTTTTTTTAGTACAGGCTCGCTTATTGCCCTGATTGTCGCGTTATTATTACTAATCGCCGCACTCAATAAACCTGTGGAAAAATTGGGACTAGCGGTGTTGCCGATTGCCGCGCTGATGCTCACGTTAGAACTAAACTTTGATGATAAGCCGCATTTGCTACACGCTTACAACTGGGAAATGAGTACCCATATTTTGACCTCGATTATTGCGTTTAGCCTGTTAAATATCGCCGCCTTACAAGCCATATTACTGGCTATTCAAGATCAACAATTAAAAAGCCATCCACCCAAACGCTTTATTCACTCTTTGCCATCTTTGCAAACGATGGAATCCTTGTTATTTCAAATGCTAGGTGCGGGGGTATTTTTTCTGAGTATCTCGTTAATCAGTGGCTTTGTGTTTGTCGAAAACTTATTTGCCCAGCATTTAGTCCATAAAACTGTATTATCGATATTGGCGTGGATTATTTTTTCCATTTTATTACTAGGTCGTAGCCGCTACGGCTGGCGTGGACAAATCGCCATACAATGGACGCTCATCGGCTTTGTCTCGTTATTATTAGCTTATTTTGGCAGTAAATTAGTATTGGAATTAATTTTACATCGCTAACGGAAGTAAAAATTGTAAACTTACATGGCGTTGGTGCATAAAAAACATAATTAAATCTACTCCGATTTAATTAAAAAACCGTATAGTTTCCATTTCAGCACGGATAACATCCCTTCAAGGGATGTTATCCGTTATCTGCATAATTTATAATATTAATTCCTTAACTAAAGTATCCCATTTGAATACCTTAATGGGTTTATCATGGACAATCTCTTTAAGGTGCAAAAAGGTTTCATTTGATATATCCCCTTTTGGATATGTTATAATAATCTCATTAATAGAATATTTTGATATTATATTAGCCAATTCACTGAGTCCGCCTAGCACTATTTTTCCATGAATATATTGATTTCTGAGCAACTCATTATCATCTATAAAACCAACAACATTAAGCATTCCCCCTTCACCATCCTGTTTTAAATGGCACTCATGAAGACATAAGTTGCCATAAGCCCCTGCCCCATAAATTAGTATATTATACGAATTAACTCCTCTAACATTATCTATACCCCATTCGCTAATAAAACGGTAGGGCATACGAATTCCCGTTATACCTATCGAAGAAAATAAAACAAACAGTGACATCTTGTTAATTAACAATATTTCTTCACCTGAATTTAGTGATAAAAATAAAGCCATACTAATAGTGGAGCCTACTAAAATAGCTAATAATAATAATAAATAATCTCTAAAATAACTTGCTTGCCACACTTTAAAATAAGTTTTAAAGCTAAATAAAAATAATAAAACTGGGGATTCCCATAAAAGTAATTGGAATATCCACTCTTCTGTACTATAAAAAGTCACTTTACCAGATAACACAATAAAGTTAGCTAACCAAACTGAAATAGCTATCCACAACAAATCAAACATAGCATAAAAACCAATAAAAAATGGTGTCAAATGATGTAGATGAAGTGTTTTATTAGGTGCTACCAGCTTATAAGTCTCCAATAACTCAACTTTCAAAACATATTTAATTAATAAATAAATACTAATTAAAATAACAATTAAAAATAGTCCAATAGCTAATTCTGAAAAAAGCACAAATGTTAAGCCAACACAAACCATTATAATATTAATAGCATATAACAATAAAGCTACATAACGCTGAGTAAATCCATAATTAAGCAAACGATGATGGAGATGATCTTTATCTGCCTGCATCACTTTGATAGCAGGTAAACCTTGACGCTTTGCTAAGGTTTTACGAATGGAACGCCGCCAAATTGCTAATAATGTATCGATAACTGGAATACCAGCAATAAAAAAAGGCGTGGTTAAAATAACAAAAAATGAACCTTTCCCGCCAGCATATAGGCTAATACTGGCTAAAGTAAATCCTAAAAACATACTGCCCGTATCACCTAAAAATACTTTAGCAGGGGAAAAATTATAAAAAAGAAATCCAATGCAAGCCCCTGCTAATGCTAGGCAAACAAGCGCGTCGCCTGATGAGCCGCGAGAAATAAAAACTACTGCTAAACCTGTAGCAGAAATCATTGCTAAACCAGAGCATAAACCATCTAAGCCATCAATTAAATTAAAGGCATTAATAATAGCGATTGTCCAAATTAAAACAAAAATTAATCCGCCAAAAAAACCGAGATCAATATTTAATAAATTAATGTGATAATCTGATAGGAAATAAAGACAGGAACAGGTGATTACTTGTCCTGCGAGCTTTACTAGAGGGGGCATACCAAAACGGTCATCAATTAAACCCACTATTATCAAAATAGTCGAAGCAGTAAAAAATGCGTGCCACCAATCACTGTCCACTAGAGCATCGAAATTACCTAAAAAATGATGATGAAGTAGATAGCAAGTTATACTAAAAGCGATGAATACCACTAAGCCGCCACCCACGGGTGTTACCTTTTTATGAATACGGCGTCCATCAGGGGTATCCATTAATCCCATTCGTGGAGCTAATTTGATAAATAACGGCGTTAATAGAATAACAATTACCATCGATAAACTAAAAACAAAAAGGTATTTAATAAAATTTTCTGATAACATTTTCGTTCAAACTCTTTTAATTACTAATGAACAAGCATTGTTGGGGGCTTAGTAAATGTCAACACCCATCAACTGACTTTAAATTAGAAAGAATATTATCGTGCTGTAGTAGGTGAGAATTCATTCGTGCTATTGAATAACTGAATGGCAGTGATGCAATGACTGAAGCTGTGAATCACATAACCCCATTGAACACCCCTATCGTCCTTCTGGATGATTATCGACACGATAGAGTAAAAAAGCAATGGCTTAAAATGGGGTATTATTGGGTATAAAATGGATATAAAAAATACCCAATAATAAATGAAATTTTTATTGACACAGTAGGATATTGACGTTCATCACAATAAGTTAGCTGTTTTTTTATTGGTAATTGCGTTGATAAGCTGTAGGTATTTATTGATGACAATAGTTTCATCAAATTCAGTAATCATTTTCTGGCGGGAATTTTTTCCCATTTCTAAGCGTTCTTCTTCTGAAAGCAGGAGCATTTTTTCCATCTTAAGTTTAAGATCGTCAACACTGCGTGGTTCACATAAAAAACCATTCACACCGTCATCGACTACTTCACGACAACCCACTGCATCTGTGGTAATAATGGGTTTACCGACACTCGCCGCTTCTAGTAATGATCGTGGTGTTCCTTCTCGGTAAGATGGTAATACCACACAATCTGCTAAGTGCAAATAGTCAATCACTTGGTCGCTGACACCTAGGTAATTAATTATGCCTTCATTCACCCACGCCTGCATTTCAGTAGCGGTTATGGCAGATGAATTTTTAACATCCAAAAATCCTAATAGTTGACATTCTATAGCAGGATATTGTTTTTTTAGTAATCGAGCTGCTTCGACAAATTCAATAATACCTTTATCTTTTAGCATTCTAGCAACCAGTAAAAATACAAATTTATTATTAACGCTGTTGCTTTTTACAGGTGAAAAACGTTGAATATCAACACCAGAACCAGGCAATAATCCAGTTAATTCTTTTTTAACTAAGCCATTATCGATAAAAAGCTGTAAATCATCTTTATTTTGAAAAAAAACTTTAGTTGATTTTTTAAAAGCGACCATATAAAGCGATTTTACAATGTTGGTAATTAGGTTTTCCCTAATAAAAGACGTGCCTAATCCTGAAACATTATTAATAATTTTGATATGTAATAATCTTGCAGCTAATCCTGCATAAATATTACATTTTGGCGTATACGATAATATACAATCTGGTTTTAATTTTAAAAAAATCTGCACAAATCGCAAAATCAATAAGCTATCTTTAAAAGGATTAGTACCTTGGTTATCCATAGGCATGGCATTAAATTGAATACCATGCGATGCAAAACGACTTGAATAATCATCGAGTGGTGCCACTGCAATAATTTCATAACCTAAGTTTTTCAGATGTAACATTAGATTTAATCTAAAGTTAAATAAATACCACGAGGTATTAGAGACGATTATTATTTTTTTATTCATATCGTAGAAAATAAATAAGGGCAGTGGTCAAACCTGTAAGTTATTAACAAAAAGTCGGCGTGTATATTTATCCATCGTCATTCCAGCATGGATGCTGGAATCCAGTCACAGGGATGTGTTCGAGTGTGCGCCATCCTTGGCTTCTGGATTGCGCCATCCCTGCCGCAATGACGTTTTTTATACATCCGAATTTATTACTATGAACTTATTAAGCACTCATAATGATAGCACCACCCGCAGCTCTTCACCCAACTCACGAACTGACATAGCTTTGTTTAGTTGCTGCATTTCCCGATAAATCATCGGAAAACCTCGCCCCAACCTATCCATATAGCGCAAATTGTCCATAAATTTGACTAGCACTGGATTAGACGAATAGGAAACACCCGAACGAAGTTTGTCGATAGTCACGGTATTCGGCAACCGTCCTGGGCTGATAAATTCCAATCGGTCGGTGAACATAAAAATACGAATACGAGAACCGCTAATTGAGTAGTTGCGATGCACACAGGCATTAACAATAAGCTCTCGAAACACTTTATCAGGTGGTGCGATATAGGTTTCTTCGCGCTTGAGTCCTTCAATAATCGATGGTTTCAACAGGTTATTTTTAATCACAGCCAAAGCCGTATCTACCTGTTGTGGCAGTGTTCCACCGATTTCTTGGCGATCAATCAATTCGTCATCGGCTTCATTGCCGTTGAAGTGGGCAAACAAAATGCCAGATTGTGGAAGATAGCGTGTCGGATTAATGCCAAACATAAGCAGCCCACCTACGGTAGGCTCGCCCGTGTTAGCTAGAATATCCGTGTTAAGCAATAATGTTCTGCGTGCCGAATCTTCTTCACGAGAAAACTCAATTCCGTAGCTGGAAAAAAAAGCATCCAATGCCGCCATATTAAGATCATTCATAGAGGCACTGGCTACTGGCACGGCATCATAATGGAACATCCCTGAACATTGAAACAGCCGCATTAGTTCGGATTGACTGGCAACTCGGTTGGTAGAACCCACGCGAATTAAATTCCGTAGCTGGAAAAAAAAGCATCCAATGCCGCCATATTAAGATCATTCATCGAGGCACTGGCTACTGGCACGGCATCATAATGGAACATACCTGAACATTGAAACAGCCGCATTAGTTCAGATTGACTGGCAACTCGGTTGGTAGAACCCACGCGAATTAGATACTTGTCACCTGTTTGGTATGGCTTATCGCTACCTTTAGGAATCCCGACAACACACACATTTACCCCATTAACCGCAACTATTTCGCAGCTTACCGTCAACGCAGGGATAACCGATGTACGCGCTATATTCATAATCCACTCTTCGAGATGACTTGCTGCTCCTACACCACACAGCCTACCTTGATCCGTCACACCGAGAAGTATAACCCCGCCTGAACTATTGGCAAAGGCAACCATTTCACGAGCAATTACTTCTGGTCGAACGGGTAATTCCTTAAATTCAACGGCTACGTTTTCACCTTGGTGTATCAATTCATTAACTTCTTGATGAATCATTTTAGATACTCAGTGCTATAGGATGGGCTGACGAAGGAAGCCCATCGTTCGCTTTGCAGGATTCCCCGCGATTGATGGGCTTCGTACCTCAGCCCATCCTATGCACTGAGATAGAACTTTGTTAATTGCTTTAAAATCATTAAATCATGTAAAGATACAAAGATTTATGAATTTATCGTCTGTTTAATAGATTTGAGACTCCCAATGCGAGCTTCCCTAACCGCGATACGCCGTGCTTGACATTATAGGTTTCACTATCGACTCCTCCAAATTGACGTTTAAATTTATTAAGACCTTCATTTTCTGGATCACATAATAGATTGCCGAGATTATAAATTTTCATCCCCCTTTTTTTCATCGTTAACATCATCTGCCAGTGTAACAATCGACTAGCTCGACCAATTAAAATGCTCTCATTTCCCACCCTTGGTAGAGTACTTCCTTGATAGTGGTACACATTATAACCATCAGAAATAAAACTAAACATTACAAATGGGGACTTTTCGTTGTTCTTATGTGCATAGGCAATAAAGAAGTTACCCGAACTGCGCAGAGCTTCCAGTTTGGCTGCATTAGCGCGTGGTATTCCCTTGAATGTAGCAAAATTATTAAAAAATATCTTGAAAGATTCTACCGTTTCAATCGTTGGTGCGAAATCGATATCAACAATTAGTCCTTCTGTATCGACAGCTCGTCGCACTCCGCGTCGATGCGTTTCACTTAATCTGCGAAAAAGAACATTTTCATCTTGCGAAAGATCGACTGTGTGCATCAAAGAGGGTGTGCTACCGAAGATTGGAGAGCTACATAAACTGTATATATCGATATCTCGTTTAATATCACACGACACCTCTTTGGTTGCAAAAAAAATATCCCGCACTAACAGTCCAGATTTTTTACTAAAAATCTCAATCATTACATCCCCTTTCTTGTTATTCACTACATAGTGTTAAGCTCGTTCAATAATCAGTAGAAAATTAGCTAATTTCATTATCATATCGATAATTTATAGTAAAACATCGGATTTATTTTTACTGATAATTTTTATTTTTTCGCTTAATTAAAATAAGTAACTTAATCAATAGATTGATTGGTTTAAATATCAATTTACTAATATTTTTATCAAAAATAAAAATTGCATAGAGTGAGTAATTTTTTATATTAAAGTGCTCTTTATAACCATGAACGCCTTTGCCAATATCTAAAATCATATTTTTTGAAACACAATAGTCCATTATATTTAAAAGGAGTTGCATTCCTAGAGCAAATTTAGCATATTCTCTATCATAGGTCGGTATCATATAAACAAGACGATTATTCGACATAATTTGACAATGTGCAAATGCTATCGGTTTTTTGTTGAGTGTCAATTCGAAAAGCAAAGAGTCTTGAAACATCAAAATTGTTTCGAGCAAGTTTTTATTTTTTTCAATACCCCATCTTGTATTGACTCTTCCCTGATCATGAGATGCCTTTAATAAATTAAAAAAATTATTAAACTTAATTTTATCAATATCTTGTCCCTTGGTTATTATGAAGTCAATTTCACCAATTTCTGAAAGACGATTTTTCAATCTTTTTGTATTTTTTCTGTGTTTTGATTTCAGAGCAATATTTTGATCTGGTGATATTAGTAAACAACACTTATACAGTTGCAATAATTCGCTATTATGTCCTGATAAACTTATAATTTCTTGGTAATTTCTCTCTACATCAAAACAAATGGTCAATATGGTCTTATTTATAATGCTTATTATGTTATCTCTTTGGATGCTATCATTTGGATCAAGAAAAGGAACTATTCTTGATCTATTCACTACGCTTATCAATATTTTATGCAAAACTGGGATTACTATAGACTCCACAGATATTTGCTGATTCTTGTCAGAAGATTCTATAAAGCTTTTTTCGTAAATCATATTCAGTGTGTGATTTGAGTGGCTTAAATTATGCAGATAAATTTTTCGGCAATGATAATAGAGAGAGTTCCTTCATATTTAATGATTTCATGCCGTATTTCTGCTCAAGAGCTTTATAGTGTTCCACAATTTTTTCGAGGAAAACAATATTTTTGGCGGTATTTATTCCAAAATTGTGCGGATGCCACCAAAGGTGGAATATTCTATTATTCATTGCTGCATCATCCATTGCATTTGTAATTCTTTTTAATTTTAACCCATCCAAAAAAGCTAACTGTTTAGAATAAGGTCGAAGAAAACAACTTGATGGAAAATTGAATGGTTTGCTTAGCAAGCAATCCTGAAAATTATAGGTATGATGACCAGAAAAATTTAAGTAAGCGTCCAATAGTCGAATAGCTCTTTGAACTTTGCTTTGTTCTTGACTATTGGATGGGTTATATATCCAGCTTGATTCAGTTCCTCTATAGCATTGTATTCCGAGTTCTGTCAATATTTTAAGATATTCAGGATTGCATTGATTTCTAGCAAAAACGAGGCTACTGATAGAGATGCCTTTGGTTTCAGCAATTTTGATGGCAGAAGAAATATCGGCTTTGAATTCTACAAGTGATTGCCCAGCTTCAAGGCAATAATAATGAGAAAAGGTATGCGTGCCTATTTCTTGACCACTATGTCTCTGAATAATTTCTATAATTTCTGGCGCAAAGTGATATTTAACATCAAGATTGTCAGAAGCTTCTATATATTTATACGGTGAAAGTGCATCTATTGCATATTTCGGTTTATGTTGAGGGAGATTTTTTTTTAAGTGTTCCAAGTCATTGAAAAATAAGAATCCTACAGTTGCCCATGTAGCATGGATAGCATTGGCATCAAATATACTCAACATTTTATCAATGGCATTTCTAACACCAAGAAGATTATCCCTGTATTGCTCAATGCTCATTTTGTCACGCATTCCCCAATATAACTCAAAATCAAGAGATATGATAAAAACGCCATAATCTAATTTCATATACTACCCCAGAAAACATATCTCCCAAGAAATCGACAAATCTACCCATTAGCGTTGCCCTCTAGCAGCATCCTCAAGCAAGTGTGCAATTCTTGGTGCAGTAACTTGCAATGTAAATTCTTTCTCAACTCGTATTCTAGCCGCTTTCCCTAATTGTTGACGCAATTCTGGCTGATTTGCCAATTTAATAATAGCCTCAACCCAAGAATCTTCGTTGCTCGCTAATAATCCAACATCATGCGTGACAATTTCTGAATTGACACCGATTGGTGATGCAATGACGGTTCTAGCACACGCCATATATTGAATGAGCTTATAGCCACACTTACCACGATCCCATAGTGGATCAGACAAAGGCATTACGCCAACATGAATAGATTCAAGCAGTTTTGCTTCTGTATCTAATGACCATCTATGCTGTTCAGTAGTTACGCCAGAAAAATTCAATTGTTCAGCACCTATAGTGACAAAAATAATTTTTCTAGTTTGTACAACCCTTTGAAGTGATTCTACAATTATATCTAAACAAGGAACAGATGAAGGACTACCTATCCAACCAATTCTAAATACTTCATCACTCGGCTCTGGCGTTACGCTATATCTATCAATATCTAACACCGTAGGGATAATGACTATATTTTTTGCACCATTACGGTTTGCATAATCGGCTAGATAAGCATTCCCAGCAGTTACTGCGTAAGCATTGGCAAGTAATGATTTGAGTTTATCTTTTAGAAAAAAACGAATAATTTTAAGATCATGTGAATCATAGTTATGAAAAATTGCATCGTCATAGTCAACTATATAAGGGATACCAATTTTAGAAAGCAATGATTCAAATATGCTAGGTAGAAAGGGGAATAACTCTTTTTCCAGCCATATAACATCAAACCTCTTACTATTTAAAATAATATACAACCGTTTGCTATATGATGAAATGATAGATGTAACATTACTAACTCTATTTAATAGCCAGTTCTTTGATTGATACAAAGATGATAGATAGGCATCGTTAAATAACGGTTCAACAGTTATCTCTAGCCCCATAGCTTCGAGATGAGGTATATACTGCATGGTTCTCAATCGGCTACTCGCTCCGAGTTTGTCATAACGACTCAAGATTAAAACGCGAAAACTCATAGAATTAAACCTTTCGTTTGTAACTATTAGCCAACTCAGACAACCAATGCCAAAACATACCATAAGCTATCCAAGTTTCTTTAAGCGAAGACCAAGATTGATGGCATATCGACAGGGTTGAACGTGCGACAGGTTCAATAATAAGAGTTGTAGCTAATACTACAATTGCGCCAATTAAATTAAAATGCTTGAAAGCGTAAAGTATTCTGCTACGCAAAGAGTAAAATAATCGGCGAGCTTTTATCTGGTTCGATGTTCCACCACCTGCATGAAACGCTTGTGCATCTGCCAAGTACATACTAACCCAACCAAGCTGATTAGCTCGATAAGAAAAATCCACTTCTTCATAATAAACAAAGAATCTTTCATCAAAACCATTAAGTTCTTTGAAAATACTTTGTCGAGCCAAAAAGAAAGCTCCCATCACCTGATCAACTTGACGATTGTTGGCATGATTCCATTCGTGCATAGCAGAGCCTAGTGTGAAAATAACATGATCAAGACCAGTTGCACGCGCAACCAGTCTTCCAATAGAAGGGAATCGAGCACAACTGCGGTCTACTAGACCTTTATCGTCAATAAGCTGTACACCACAAATTCCAACCTTAGCATTTTCAGGTTGTTCCATAAAAGCCATAGTAATAGGCAATGTATTTTCATATAAAGCCGCATCAGGGTTGAGAAAAAGTAGATAATCACTTTGTGCGTATCGCGCTCCTAAATTACATGCTTTGGCAAAACCAAGATTTTCTTTAGCTAAAATAACGGTGACATTGGAAATATCTTTAATACAATTCTCTGAGTCATCCGTTGAGCCATTGTCAATCACAATAATACGCTCAACAAATGACTGACCATATTGAATAACTGAATCGACACATACTTGAAGTTGATCGCCTGCATTCCAGTTTACGATAATTATACTGATAGTCGGCTTGATATTTTTATTTATCATATTTTAATAATACAGTTAATTTGGTATTTTTAAAAAACACGAACACGAACTTTGTAAAAAAAATACACCAATATTGCAGTTTGAATCCAATAACTCAAACTAATAAAAAGTGATTCAGCAAATAAAGAGAATATTAAAGAAGAAAAACCTATGCTATATAAAATAATAAATGCAGAATCACCTAATATAGAGAGACGATAAAATATTGTTATAATTGCGCCTAATAATACCATAATTGCTATTAGTCCGTATAATCCAAAGTCAGTATAATATGGAAAATAAATTGTATATACGTTTGTTAACCAAGGTGTACTTGAATATTCAAGTACAGAAGATTTAATTTCTATGTCAAATCCAAATGCTTTAAACAAACTCAAAAAAAAACCAAATGTCCCATTACCTGAAGATATAGACCCAGGATGTAATACAGTCTGGTCAAAAGCGATTAGACCAGCAAAAGCGTAAATTTGTAGATTCTCTATTAGACTTATTAGATTTTCGGATAGACTACTTTCTTTGCTACCACCTTTTTCAAGTATTATAGCGGGAACAGCAAATAAAATTATAAAAATAATCGTAATTATCAATAGAGTTTTTAAGGTCAACTTTCTTCTTAACATATAAATACATGCTAAAGATAATAGTAATAGTATTGTAGCTGTCCTAGCTGTTGACATTAAGCCATATGAAAAAGCAACAAGCAAAATAAGGGCTGTCTTATACTTGGAATAAGCGAACTTTAGACTTTCAGAAAATGCGGCTAACGCGATAAAGCCAGCTAATGAATTAATATAAGCAAAAATACCAAGTCCTGTTTTTTCCTTTGTACCTGAAGTTTGAGTTCTGAGACCTATAAAAAAATCATCTACTCCTGATAAAGCACTCAATTCTTGCAGCTTCCAAATATAAAATGGAAACATAATAATAACCAGAAAAAGTGATATATCCAGAAGTTTTCCGATATGGTGATTTACATAATGTGAAGTCTTGTAACTACAAAGCATGACTAAAAATCCGCCTAAACTAAATGCAATCGCACCCAATGTAAAAATTAGTAATGTGAATTCTGAAATTGGGTAGAAAAAATCTCCTAGTAAGATTAAACAAAATAGTGCTATTGACCATACAGATACAAAGACCGTAGGCGGATACAAAAAATATTTAGAAATATAAAAATTAATTATTATTAATAATAAATGTATCAATAGGATAATGTAAATCATCTATCATTTATCCTATACAGTTGCATATTGACGCGCTCTTTTTTTACGCTCAAATAACTTACTCATTAAGATCAATCCAATGGTATCAAATAATGTACGAATGCTCCACGCAATTGCACAGCCAACAATGCCAAATGTATTGATAAGAATAATGAGTAATAAGATATACAGCGGAAACTCAATTAAATGTAAAATGGCTGTCGATTGTGTCTGACCTTGTGCGTGTAATAAAGCATAGTACATTGCCCCAATTGAATTAAAAAACACCCCAATACAAAGAATCTGCCCAGTCCAAATTGATTCTTCAGATATGTGTTGCCCAACCCACAGTTTTAGCAAAATAGGCATAACCGCAGCTAATATTGATAATATAATGAGCATTAATCCCGTTATCCTATATAACCAAAGACGAAATGTTATCGTTGCTTGTTGCGGTGCATTGTGTATTAAGTTAGTAATGACTGGAAAGGCAATTGTTGTAATAGCTCCAACAATAATCAATGCTTGAGTAACTACTTCATATGGAATTACATAAAGTGTAATGGCTGATGCCGATATTAATCCACCCACAAAAAAACGATCTGCCTGAACTAATATCGGACTTATAATACTTGATACAGTTACCCAGCCACCAAATTGGAATAATTGACGCGCAATATCCTTGGTATATTTCCCATATACTATGTGTCCTGCGTCATTCATACAACGGTGAGCAAAATATCTATAAAACACTAATGCTAAACAACGGGAAAAAACTAGAGTTGCTACCAGCCAGTAAAGTTTTGTGGTGTACGAAGCAATTAGGTAAGGTAATCCAAAATTAGTCGCTCCCAAAAATACCCGTAGAATGCTAATGTCTTTGAAGTTCAGGTATGCCTCGTTTACACCACGATAGGTTGCACTAATTGCTTGCATAGGCAGAGCTAACGCGAGCAACACCATCGAAATTTGAATTTCTAGTACAGCTACATTATTAGTTTGAATATAACTATATGCTCTACAAGCAGCAGCTATTAAAATTACCAACATACCAATCCCACCTGTTATGTAGGTAATTCGAATAGCAGTCGCTAACACATGGGGTATCTGTTGATTTTCTGCACTTTCACGCATTGCTGAAACACGCTGAGTGGTTGCCCGACCAATACCTAAATCCAATGCTCCAGCATAACCTATTAAACCCCATGCCAAAGCTAGTAGACCAAATCGCTCTGAACCAATGACAGTAATTAATTCAGGTATCGTCAATGCAGCTATAAGCAAAGGTAGTCCAAGTCCCACAAGATTCCACAAAATATTTCCAAAGTGCACTATTAGTAACCTCCAGTTCGATTATAGTCACATCGCTTATACATTAAGTAATAATTACTTTAGTGCATCACTTAAATCTCAAAATAATCTAAATACCATTTTACAAAACGTTCTATTCCTAAACTAATCGGTGTATTAGGTTTATAACCCACATCATCTACTAAGGCTTGCACATCGGCATAAGTATTTGGTACATCACCTAGTTGTAATGGTAGTAATTCTTTTATTGCCGTTTTACCTAAGGCTTTTTCCAACGTGTCAATATAAGCAAATAATGACACTGGATTGTGATTGCCAATATTATAAATTCGCCACGGGGCTTTACTGGTACCTGGGTCTGGTTTTAATCCAGACCAGTGTGGATTGGGTTGTGCTGTATTATCCAGAGTTCGAATAATACCTTCGACTATATCATCAATATAAGTAAAATCACGTTGATGTTTGCCATAATTAAATACCTGAATCGGTTCGCCCGCTAATATAGCTTTAGTAAATAAAAATAATGCCATATCCGGTCTTCCCCAAGGACCATAGACAGTAAAAAATCGTAAACCCGTAGTGGGAAGCTGATATAAATGACTGTAAGTATGTGCCATTAATTCATTGGCTTTTTTAGAGGCAGCGTAAAGGCTTAGCGGATGATCGACATTATCATGAACCGAAAAAGGCATGGTTTCATTCGCGCCATACACCGAGCTACTGGAGGCATACACTAAATGCTCAACCTGATAATGGCGACAACCTTCGAGAATATTAATAAAGCCAACGATATTACTATCAATATAAACGTGTGGATTTTCGATGGAATAGTGTACGCCTGCTTGTGCCGCTAAATTAACAACGCGTTGCGGTTGATGTTGTTTAAACAGCGTTTCCATTGTTTCACGATCGCTAATATCAGCGCGTATATCAGTATAATTTTTATAATCCAAGATTCTTGCCAGACGTGCTTTTTTTAAATTAACATCGTAATAGTCATTGAGATTGTCAATACCAATAATTTCATCACCGCGTTCGAGTAATTTTAACGCCAGTTGATTACCAATAAAACCTGCTGTACCTGTGACTAATATTTTCATTTTTTAAAGTCTAATATCCGTTTGATTGGCGGGGAAAAGATATTTAAGATCATAAATAACAGAGTTAGCTTTGCCATACTGTTTAATTTGTTCTATCGACATTTTTTTAAATTGGTCGTGTGCGACTGCTAGAATAATTGCATCGTATTTTTCAGACTCAAGCTGTGTAATTAATTCAATACCGTATTCATGTTGTGCCTCTTTTGGATTAACCCAAGGGTCATAGATGTGCGTATTAACTTCATAGTCTTGCAATTCTTTTACAATATCTATTACGCGGGTGTTGCGTAAGTCTGGACAGTTTTCTTTAAACGTTAAGCCCATGATTAATATATCGGCGTGTTGAATATGAATACGCTTTTTTAATAAACTTTTTATTAATTGTGCAACCACATATTTGCCCATACCATCATTAATCCGTCGCCCTGAAAGAATCACTTCAGGATGATAACCAACGGCTTGGGCTTTATGCGTTAAATAATAGGGATCAACACCGATACAATGTCCGCCAACTAACCCCGGTCTAAAGGGTAAGAAATTCCATTTTGTCCCAGCCGCTAATAATACTTCTTCGGTATCAATACCTAAGCGATTAAATAGAATGGCTAATTCATTAATCAGTGCGATATTGACATCACGCTGCGTATTTTCGATAACTTTTGCCGCTTCAGCAACTTTAATGCTGCTGGCTTTATGTGTCCCTGCACTGATAATACTTTTATACAGTTGGTCAATATAATCGGCGGCTTCTGCGGTTGATCCTGAGGTAACTTTAAGTATATTGGTTACTCGATGTTCTTTATCGCCCGGATTAATCCGTTCAGGACTATAGCCAGCATAAAAATCTCGATTAAAAGTTAGTCCTGAATGCTTTTCTAACAAAGGTACACAAACTTCTTCAGTCGCACCCGGATAAACAGTTGATTCGTAAACAACTACATCATTGGGTTTTAAAACACTACCAATGAGTTCACTCGCTTTTATCAAAGGCGTTAAGTCTGGCTGTTTATGCTTATCAATAGGGGTAGGTACGGTGACGATATACACATTACATTCCGCGATGTCGCTTACATCTGTGCTATAACGCAACTGTTGTGCTGAGGCAAGTTCTTCACTGCTGACTTCCAAGGTGAAGTCTTGACCCGATTGCAATTCCTGTACACGCTTGTGATTAATATCAAAACCAGTCGTTGGATATTTTTTACCAAATTCTACCGCGAGAGGTAGTCCAACATAACCCAGTCCAACAATAGCGATGCGTGTGTTTTTGACAGAATTCACTTGAAAACCTCAGTAAAAAATTGAGATGGAGTAACATCCTAGTGCCGCGATTATCGACTGGGAGACTAAAAAAGACAACTATTCAGAATGGTATATTATTGGGTATAAAATGGATATATAAAATACCCAATAATAAATGAAAATTTTGTTGACAAAGCACACTAAATGCCTATCTGAATAATCCTTTGTTGATTCGCTTCCAATACCAAACACGTTAAAACCCCCGATTTATAAGCTCCTGTATCAATACCCATTCGATTAGCTAGCAGTTCAGGCGTTGCAGTTATGGTATGACCATGAACAATGATTTTTTCAAACGGTGTTTTAACACGCGTAAATTTATTCCGAATGCTTAGTAAATCTTCAGGCATTTGCTTTGCTAACGGGTGATTGGGATTAATACCCGCATGAACAAAAAAATAATCACCCAAAGAGTAGCATAGGAGGGTGTTTCTTAGGAATTGATAATGCTCAGCAGGTAAGTTGTCACTCAGTTGCTTTTGTAACTGTCGAAAATCTTCTGGTTTGGTGGGTATTTTAGCAACGTAAACTTCGTAACTAGCAAGAGTCGCTATGCCACCATAAGATAACCACGCTCTAGCAATATGCCCTTCTGTTAAAAAATCCAGTAGCATTTGTTCATGATTACCACGCAAAAAAACGTATTCAATATGGCTTTGCCGATTAGTTAGCAGAAAATCAATAACTTTTTTGGAAGAAGTGCCACGATCAATAAAATCGCCTAAATAAATAACGATAACGTGACCGATAAAACCGTGTGTGTCTTCTTCAATGCGGTTTGTCAATTGTTTGAGTAAATCATAGCAGCCGTGAATATCACCAATACAGTAAATTCGGGTATTCTTGGGCAAACTGGGAGCAGGATAAGGTTTTGTTAACCACTTAAAAAGCGTAGTGATAAGATTCTTCACGATAAAATGTTCGTCCTGTGATTAGTTGAAAAAAGGGGTTAAATTTAAGCTATTCAGCTTCGACAAGCTCAGCACGAACGGCTTAACTGTGGGCAGTAGGGTAGTGTATTAATCTGTTATTTTTACTTTTGAGCAGGACTGGCAGTCATTAATAACCTTTGGTGCTAGTTAGCTCCATAAAAATAAACAAAATAAATCAATGTGTTGTGATTAAAAC
>JBAXNR010000070.1:0-23894 GCA_037133675.1 Methylococcales bacterium | reverse complement strand
ACTTTGCCTGAAAATACCTCTAAATGTCTAACTGCATTGGTTTGTAGGGACTACCTATCTTTCCACTGTACTGTAGAGCTAACGCACAATAAAATGATAACGTTCGTGGTGAGCTTGTCGAACCACATTCACGCTTCGACAGGATCAGCGCGAACGGTTTTTTAATCATTTTATTGGCTGTTAGCTATATACCAAAATGAGCCTTGCATAGGAGTCAAGTAACGGTTATCTCAAGTAGTGGGCAGAGTAATTATTGTTGTGTGGATACAAATGCCATTTTTCCAATCCCAGCGTGCTGTGCGGTTGCCATTAATTCGGCAACTTTGCCATAAACAACCGTTTGATCGGCGTGCAAATGAACTTCCATCTCAGGATTTTTGGCTAATTCAGTTTTTAACGCGGTTTCCAAATCAGCAAGATTGGCATAAGGAGTTTTATTCAGGGTAATTTTACTGTCAGCATCAATCGCCAATTGAAACGGTTGTTTATCAATATCTTGGGTGGTTTCTACCGTTTCGGGTAGTTTCATGTGTACCGATTGCGTGACTAACGGCGCGGTCACTAATAGAATAATCACCAACACCAACATCACATCCACTAGCGGTGTGACATTGATTTCACTCATTGCTTCTGAGTCTTCGCCTTGTGGTTTAAATGCCATGATTAGTCCTTGCTAAAAGCGTTGTGCATAAAACTAGCAACAAAATTTTCTAGCCCTGTGCGTTGTTGTTTAACGCTACGCAAAAATAAATTGTATGCCAATACCGCAGGTACTGCGACCGCAATACCGATAGCGGTTGCAACCAATGCGTCACCGATAGGTCCTGCGACCACTTCCAAGCTGGTTGAACCACTGGCAGTAATTTGGTGCATAGCGTGCATGATGCCCAGTACCGTACCAAATAAACCCACAAAAGGCGCGGTACTGCCGATACTGGCGAGTATGGTTAAACCACCTTCCATCGAATGCTGTTCTTTTTGCATTTGTATCAGTAGTGCGTGTTCTAACAATTCTGTGGGTTCACCGTGAAATTTAAGAGTTTTGCCCATTTTTGACGTGCTTTCATGCAGCCAATTAAAACCTGTGCGAGCAATACGCGCTTCGGGACCTCTAAAAATATCCTCAGGCAATGCTTCTGCGGTCGTTAAATCAGCGGCATCCCAAAATGCCTCGTCAAATTTGCGGTTATACAAACCATTTTTACCGAGTTGCCAGATTTTAAATAAAATCAGCGTCCACGTTAAAACTGAAAAAGCATAAAGCGTGTATTTTGTACCGTCGATAATTGCCTCAGCGTGTGCAGCATGGTCAAGCATTTGTTTTTCTCCATAGAAAGTAAGTTTAAAAAATTAATTGTCCAATTTAAAGTTAATCGGTACAGTCACTGTACTGGCAACTGCTGTATCGCCGCGTTTAGCAGGTTTAAAACGCCAACCTTCTACGGCAGAAACCGCCGCTTCATCTAATATGTCATGTCCGCTACTTTGCGATACGGTGACGCTTTCACTTTCACCATCAGCAGAAACGCGCACTTGCAGAACTACTTTGCCTTCCCAACCGCGACTACGCGCAACACTGGGATACTTGGGTTTAGGGTTATAACCATAACCTGCATCCGCTCGTGCTTCGGTAAATGTTTGTTTTGCAGGTTGTGGGCTTGGTGCAGGTGCGGCGGCTTTAGGCGGTGAAGGCACAAAAGGCGCAGGCTTAACAACAGGCTTAGGGTCTGTATCAACAGGAATATAAATCGGTTCTGTCTTGGCAATCACAGGTTTAGGCTTAAGCACAGGCTTGGGCTTAACCACGGGCTTGGGTTTAGGAGGAACAGGTTTAGGTGGCGGTGGAGGTGTTAGCGGTGGTGGTGTAGGCGCAGGTGGTGTGACATCAGCGACAGGAAGCGGTTCAGCGACCATAGACACTTCCATGATTTTTATCGGTATTATTATCGGCTCTGGCGTGGCTGATTTAATGATATAAAACACCCCGATATGTAACAACAACACCAAGGTAAGTAACAAGCTAGCCATAGATTCGGGTTGCTCTTCACCCATTAAGCCATTAAGCCATAACCGTTCTTTTGCAATTATTGGAGATGCCATATTATTCAACAAATACATTGTAAAAATCACTACCTTTTCATGTTCATTATCTGCATCGTTTATCGTATGTTTTAACATGAGGTACGATTACCACGCAGTCCGTATAAATATTCTCTTTCGATATGGACGATTTAAATCACAAATCCCCTCACTCCCACAGTAAATAATTAGTAAATTAACTATCGCTTAAACAGCGACTACCTTTTGAATCATACACTTGTAATACCATTTTGTTATGGTGAGCGACATATATGCTAAAGCCTATTTTTGTTAATGGTAAAATAAGCTGTTGAAATTAAACAAAAAACCAATGCAAGGGTGTAATTTTAAGCGGGCATTATAAATGAAACCAGATAAAAACAAATAGCTTTGTTGGTTAGTTTGATATTGCGCAAAAGATGCTTAAAAAATTAAGGCGTTGATAAAGCATCGATATTAATCAACTAATCAAAATAATTTGCACTTAATTTTTCCATAAGGTATTGGTGCTACTGTTTGAATTTAAAGATGATTTCATTGCGTGCTTATTATGCCAAAAATCAAAGTCTAGCTAAGGGATGTAGCTAGTTTACCAAGGTTGCGTTGCATTTTGTTACGCGACAATATGCCACATTCTCAAGCCCAGTTAAACGCTGTAGTCTTAACAATTCAGGCAGTGAGCTAGTTGGTATTTTTTAAACTTCGAGGTTATTTTATGAAACGTAGACAGACACCAAAAGACGTTAACTCCCTTGATTATCTTGAACTCAGAAAAAAAACGGCTATTCATGAAGCGGGACACGCGGCAGCAATTTACTTCGGTAATAAGCAAAAACAGCTTCCACCTGTTTTTTTCCAGATTATTATCAGTGATTGTTTATTCTGTGATTGTGCTAACTGCCCTCATGATGGTGGTGTAACCAAAATAGAAGGTGGTCGCCTGATTCATACGTTGCCCTCTTCATTTGAGGACGCGATATACAATTTTTCAGATGCACAAAAACACGCTTATCAACAAGCGTTTGAAGCAGACATTATTAATTTATTAATCGGCTCATTAGCTGAAGCACACTATGTTGCACAACGTGATAATGAACTAATTAACCCTCTTTTAGTCCCCCTAAACGTGCTACATAATTATGGCGGCTCAGCCGATCTGGAAGTTATCAATGACTATCTCCAATGTTTTACTTCTGATAACACTGAACGA
Organism: Methylococcales bacterium; assembly: GCA_037133675.1. GTDB lineage: Bacteria > Pseudomonadota > Gammaproteobacteria > Methylococcales > Methylomonadaceae > UBA4132. The sequence continues at coordinate 20,605 of JBAXNR010000070.1, read as the reverse complement.
GAACAGAAAATTACCGAACTGTTTTTAGCCGCATTTAAGTTCATCGATCAATGGGTACATTGGTATGCAATCAGTGCGTTAGCTAACTATATGCTAAGCAACAATAAAAATATCATCGACTATGAAGAAATAGTGACGATACTGGATTCGCACTTTACGGTGGCTAAAAAATTAGCTATTCGCTATATTTAAAATTAGGTAGTGGATTTAATCCACTATCCAAATAGTAAATAACCTAATCCAAATCCATACCGCCCACAATTAAACAGGAGTGCAAGCAGAGCTTGCACTCCACCGTTACCCATAAATCCTATACATAATTTCCAATCGGTTCAGAGTAAACAGCACAATTATTAACTGTGGGCAGTGACGCTATAGCCTACAAACTTAAGTTTGTACACCCTTGAAAAAAAGAGAAATAGATTCTAGCCATCGCTAATTTTTCATATTTTTGGTATTTTTCGTGGACAATGTAATCAAAGATACAGGCTTAACATTGATAGTCGTCTTGTAGCTGATACAATACAAACTAAATATTCTTACGTTATGGCGCGTAACCTTTAAGAATTGAATCCAGAGATAAAGAGTTTATGACTACCGATTATAAAAAAACCCTCAATTTGCCTAATACAGCGTTTCCCATGAAGGGCAATTTGGCACAGCGTGAACCTGAACGTTTGAAGAAATGGAATGAAACAACGCTGTATCAAAAAATTCGCCAAACTTGTGCAGGACGACCTCAGTTTATTCTGCACGATGGTCCGCCTTATGCCAATGGTGAGATTCATATCGGTCATGCAGTTAATAAAGTTCTCAAGGACATTATTGTTAAATCAAAAACCTTGAGCGGTTTTGACGCGCCTTATATTCCAGGTTGGGACTGTCACGGATTACCGATTGAATTGCAAGTTGAGAAAAAAATCGGCAAAGCAGGGATTAAAGTATCGCCTCCCGTGTTTCGTAAAGCGTGTCGAGAATATGCCGCTAAGCAAGTCGAAATTCAAAAAGAAGCCTTTGTGCGTTTGGGTATTTTAGGCGATTGGGATCATCCGTATTTAACGATGAACTTTGCTTTTGAAGCCGACATTGTGCGTTCTTTGGGTAAAATCGCTGCTAACGGGCATATTACCAAAGGTTCAAAACCCGTACATTGGTGTACCGATTGTGGTTCTGCGTTGGCGGAAGCAGAAGTCGAATACGAAGATAAACACTCACCCGCTATCGATGTGCGTTTTACCGTAGCGAATGAAGATGCGTTTTTAGCGAACTGTCATCATGTACCCGATCATGAAGGACACGGTGATTTATCAGTGGTAATTTGGACAACCACACCGTGGACGTTACCCGCAAATCAGGCTGTGGCACTTAATCCAGATCTGGAATATGCGGTCGTGCAATGCCCTACCGAACGCTTAGTGATAGCTGAAGCCTTACTTAAAGACACTATGTCGCGTTATGGGATTGACGACTACCGTGTGATTGCCTATTGCAAAGGTTCAGACTTAGAATATCAGCGGTTACTGCATCCTTTTTATGATAGACAAGTCCCCGTCATTTTGGGCGATCACGTCACTACCGATGCAGGCACAGGCGCGGTGCATACTGCGCCTGGTCACGGTCAAGAAGATTATGTAGTTGGACGACAATACGGTTTACTGATTGATAATCCTGTCGGTGGCGATGGGGTATTTTTACCTAGCACCGAGATTTTCGCGGGCGAACACGTTTTTAATGCCAATGCTCATGTATTAGAAGTGTTGGAGGCTAATGGTAAATTAGTCCATCACCACGCCATTCTGCACAGCTATCCGCATTGCTGGCGACATCACACACCGATTATTTTCCGTGCTACGCCGCAATGGTTTATTTCCATGAATCAAAACCAATTGCGTGAACGTGCTTTGAACGAAGTACAGCATGTAGAGTGGATTCCCGATTGGGGAAAAGCGCGTATTGAAGGCATGATAGACGGTCGCCCAGATTGGTGTATTTCACGACAACGTACTTGGGGCGTACCTATCACCTTTTTTGTTCATAAAGAAACCTCCGAGCTACACCCGCGCACCGTTGAACTGATTGAACAAATCGCTCTACGCATTGAACAGCAAGGCATAGACGCATGGTTTGAGTTAGATGCAGCAGAGTTACTTGGTGATGAAGCGAAAGATTACGACAAAGCCACTGACACTTTGGATGTGTGGTTTGATTCGGGTGTTACCCATGAGGCAGTTTTAAACAGACGTGAACAACTGCGATTTCCTGCCGATTTATATTTAGAAGGCTCAGATCAACATCGAGGTTGGTTTCAATCGTCGTTATTAGCGTCGATTGCCATGAATGAAATAGCACCTTACAAATCGGTGTTAACACATGGCTTTACCGTCGATAAAAACGGCGAAAAAATGTCCAAATCCAAGGGCAATGTGATTCCACCGCAATCGGTAATGAAAAATCTGGGTGCGGATGTGTTGCGTTTATGGATAGCATCTACTGATTACCGTGCTGAAATGCGAGTATCCGATGAAATTTTAGAGCGTACCTCTGATGGTTATCGACGTTTAAGAAATACTGCGCGATTTTTGTTGTCCAATCTAGCGGATTTTGATCCTGTACAACACTTAGTGGCTAATGACGATTTATTAGCCCTAGACCGCTGGATAATTGATAGAGCGTTTTTGTTGCAAGAAGGCGTTAAAACCGCTTACGAAAATTACGCCTTTCAACAAATTTACCAAGAGGTGCATCATTTTTGCGCGATAGACTTAGGTGGTTTTTATCTGGACATCATTAAAGATCGGCAATACACCTGTAAAACCGATAGCCTAGCCCGCCGTTCTGCGCAAACGGCTATGTATCATGTATTGGAAGCCTTAACACGCTGGTTAGCTCCTATTATTAGTTATACCGCTGATGAAATCTGGCAATATCTTCCTGGTGAACGCAGTGAATCGGTATTTTTAGAAACATGGTATGACGGTTTAGTGCCGCTGGAAGAAAAATCTCCGATGAATCGGTCTTTTTGGCAACGACTCATGGATATTCGCGCCACCATCAGTAAAGAGTTAGAAAAAAGTCGCGCTAAAGGGCTGATTGGTTCATCACTCAATGCGGAAGTGGTACTGTATTATGATTATTTAGTATTCCATGTGTTAAGTGATGTCTCTAAAGAACTGCACTTTTTTGATGTATTAAAAAAATTGGAAAAAGAACTGCATTTTATTCTGATGACTTCCAGAGCCACAGCGGTCAACGACTATGAATATGATTGTCCAGAAGATGCGGTACAAACCGATATGCAGGGCGTGAGATTAAAAGTCTATATCTCTGAACACAAAAAATGTGTACGTTGTTGGCATCAACGCGCTGACGTGGGTGAAGATGAAAGACATTCAGAACTATGTAGCCGTTGCGTTTCAAACGTAGCAGGTACGGGTGAAAAACGATATTATGCGTGATTTTACAATGTTGAAATGGTTAGGTTTATCACTGCTGGCAATCGTGTTGGATCAAGGCAGTAAACTAATTATTGATGGCTCGATGCAGCTTTACCAATCTATTCCTGTGTTGCCATCTTTTAATCTAACCTACGTTCATAACACAGGCGCGGCGTTTAGTTTCTTAAGTGAAGCAGGCGGCTGGCAACGCTGGTTTTTTGCAGGCTTAGCCTTAGGGATTAGCATAATCATCGCCGTCTGGCTCAGTCGTTTACAAAAACATGAAACCTTATTAGCCATTGCCTTATCGCTAGTATTAGGCGGTGCAGTTGGTAATCTAATTGACCGCTTAGCGTATGGTTACGTCATTGATTTTCTCGATGTCTATTATGGCACTTGGCACTGGCCCGCGTTTAATATCGCCGATTCCGCGATTACACTGGGTGTCGCGTTAATGTTACTTGAATCGTTTGGTTTAGGAAAAGCCAAAGAAGAATAGAGACGCGATTTATCGTGTCTGTTTCGAGTTCAAAAATAGTAGTTCTAAACATTGAGTGATTTTTAATAAGTTGATGTTATGGAATACAAACCTTGGTTTGTATTCCAATCACTCACGCTTTACCACTACCCAAAAAATCACAAACAACAAAAGCCGCAAAAAATATCCCATCAAAACCGAATGGGTACAATATTGTAGGATGGGTAGAACGCAGTGAAACCCATTATTTACTGGTGTTATGATGGTTTTCGCAAGCTCTACCTATCTTACGAGTTACAATGTTTATTTTTATTTCAGCCTGTTGGTATAACATAGGTGAGAATTTAATTAAAGGGGGTTTAAGTTAATGGCTACAAAATCAAAAATAGAATGGACTGAACAAACATGGAATCCAGCAACTGGTTGTACAAAAATATCAGCGGGCTGTAAATTTTGCTATGCCGAAGTAATGGCAAATCGCTTAAAAGCCATGCACACTAAAGGTTATGAAAATGGTTTTGAGCTTTCTATTCATACAGAAAGACTTAATCAGCCTTTAAAACGTAAAAAGCCAACTATTTATTTTGTTAATTCAATGAGTGATTTATTTCATGAATTGATAGAAGATAATTTTATAGAGCAGGTTTTTTCAGTTATAGAGCAAGCTCAACAACACCAGTTTCAAATACTCACTAAACGTGCTGAAAGATTAGCTAGTTTTTTCGCAAATAAAACATCGCCTGATAATGCGTGGATAGGTGTTACCGTTGAGAATAAAAAAGACGGATTGAAAAGAATTGATTATTTACGGAAAGTATCTGCAAAAATTCGATTTCTTTCATGTGAACCTTTGCTTGAAGATTTAGGCAACATGGATTTAACTAATATTCATTGGGTTATTGTTGGTGGAGAATCTGGAGCAAATGCTAGACCTATGCAAGTTTCATGGGTCGAAAATATACAGGAACAATGTCGGCAACAAAATGTACAGTTTTTCTTTAAGCAATGGGGTGGTTGGGGAGATGATGGTAAAAAACGCTCTAAAAAGGAAAATGGTCGTTTATTAAATGGTCATGTTTTTAATGAAATGCCTATCAATTATTAGGGAATAAATTTATGCCAGAAAAACATTATGAATTTAATGATTTAAACAATCCACCACTAATAGAAGAACATAGTCAAATTAAACATAAAGTATTAGAGTTTTATTTAGAGCGTTATATTAAAGTATTAACAGCAAATCCACGGCATGAAAAATTAAAATTATGGTTAATAGATGGGTTTTCTGGTGGTGGGAAATATACAACAGCTATAGGTAATAAGCCACATGATGGCTCGCCATTAATTTTATTAAAGACAGTTGATAAAATGAGACTTGAGATACAAGCAACTCGTCAAAAGTATTTTGATATAGAAGCAAAATATTTTTTTGTTGAAAAAGACAAAAAAGCTTTCAATTTTTTAAAAGGGATATTATCAAATGAAGGATATAAAAATCTGGATAATATTGCATTAATAAATGATTTGTTCATTGGTGCATTTCCTAAAATAATGTCTCAAATTAAAAATGAAAAACAAAAAAATCCTCGATGTATATTTTTGTTAGATCAATATGGTTACAAAGATGTACCTTTTGAATCTCTAAAAGTAATTTTTTCTGCATTTCCAAATACTGCGGAAGTCTTATTAACATTTTCTACAGAACATTTAATTCAGTACATATCACATGATGAAAGATTTAAAAAGGCAATGGCTAATGCTGGATTAAGTGATGTTATTAACGATAAGTTGATTGATATTTTTATAAATACCCCCTCACATGAAAATAAAAATGCTCGTCTTTTTGTAGAACAATTACTTGCAAGAACTATTTTTGAAAAGTCAGGAGCTAAATTTTTTAACCCATTTTTTATTACTTCGGCTGGAAGTAAATGGTCTTTTTTATTAATTCATTTATCTTGCCATTGGAAAGCAAGAGATGAAATGAATAAAACACTTTGGGAATTACATAATAATTTACATCATTATGGAAAAGCAGGATTAGGAAATTTTTCTGGCAACCCAGAGGAGTTTATCAAAATTCTTGGTTATGATATGTTTCATAATGAAAAACAGGTAACGCTACAATATGAAAATGAATTTAATGAAAAAGATAGCATAAGAATTATTGATGCTTTATCAGAAGAAATTCCTGAAATTATATTTGATCATCAAGAGTCTCAGATTACTGTTGGAAAATTACTTGTAGAGAATTGTAATTTTACACTTGCAAACACGGATCATTTTAAAAATGTTTTAAAGAAAATGATTGACGAAAAAATAATTAGGATATTTTCTTCTGATTTTAAGCATGAAAGATTCAGTATGAACTCGATTGAACATTCTGATATTATCTCCTTTAAACAGAAGAATATTTTTAATTATAGATGACATATAATTGTTAAAATAATGCTTTTCGATACCCCCTCCTATTTTAACCATTCATTCCCAGCCCTACAGTATTTAGGCGCGAAGCATACGCATTTAGCGTGGATAAATAAATTTATTCCCATTCGAATAACAACCGCGCTGGATGCGTTTGCGGGTTCGCAGTCTATGGCTTTTCTTTTTAAGCAATTGGGATTTAAAACCATCACAAATGATTTTTTAAATTTTAATCATCAAATTGGTTTAGCACTGATTGAAAATAATAATATCCAATTAAGTAATGATGATGTTAATTTACTTTTTTCACCTGCCATAAATAAAACAGATTTTCAGTTAATTGAAAATCTATTTACCAATGTGTTTTTTCAACAAGACGAAGCTACATTTTTAGATAATTTACGCGCTAATATTCCCTTATTAGAAAATCGTTATAAACAAGCTTTAGCTTATACGATTATTAATCGTAGCATGACCAGAAAAATAACGATGGGGCATTTTGCACATACTCAAGCATTGCAATATGCTAGTGACCCTGAGCGCATTAAACGTAATCGTAGTTTAATAAGACCGTTAAAAGCTATATTCGAGGATTTATTACCCGAATATAATCAAGCTATTTTTGATAACCAGCAAGATAATCGCAGTTATCAGCAAAACATTTTAGAATTATTACCAACCCTAGAAAATATTGATTTAGTTTATTTTGACCCGCCTTATTGTGATAGCCACGCCGATTATCAAAGTTTTTATCATTTACTTGAAACGTTTACCGAATATTGGCAAGACAAACAGTTTATTAATGGTATTAAACGCTATGAACCGCAACGCTTTAGCGGCTTTGATAAAAAAAGAGACGCGATTGCTTCCTTTGAAAAACTATTCGAGCTTGCCGATAATATACCGCATTGGATAATTAGTTATAATAATCGCAGTTATCCCTGTATAGAAGAGTTTGAAAAGATGCTCTCAAAACATAGAGACGTTAAAATTGAAGCAAAAACTTACGCTAATGGTAGAGGTGGAAAAGGCAGTGTTGCAGGCAGTAAAGAAATCTTATTTGTTTGTCAGCCTAAGAAAAGATTTTTTATCAGTCATTAAGAAAGGAAACAATGAAAAATTTTAATTATTGGAAAAAGTGTTACGAAAGTGAACAGCTTGAAGAGTTTAGTACCAATATTACTGGACTTTTATGGTTGAAAACAAAATCTATTAGCCGTAAAGAATTGATTGCAGAATTTACAAGAGATAATGATATTGCCCTTAAGGAATCGACCTTAGAAAAACAATTTATAGAACTATTTACTGGTCTTTGTGATGATGTTGAAAAATTGCATAAAATACTGGATGAATATATTAATAAAAAGCATTGCAAACAAATCATGGAGATAGATATTGAGCAGTTAGTTTCTGAACTTTATAAACTCAAAATTTTTGATTGGGGTGGTGATTATAAGAATTCATTAGATAAATATTTAATAAGTCGTTATGTAAAAGTTCATCAATCTTTCGATATTCTAATATCAAAATTTGACAGCGAAATAAATAGGGCTGTTCAAGGTTATGTATTGAATAGTTGGTACAATCATTGGAGTAGTATTTTAATTGAGTTTATTTTTAAGTCGCATCCGCTTGTCTTGCCTACAGTTGGACAAATAAAAAGCGTTGATTTCTTTATCAATTCTATCCCGTTTGATTTAAAAGTAACCTACCTTCCTGCTGAGTACATAAAGCTAAAGCGTAAAGAAATGGGTTTGCCAGTTGAATTGACGTTTTTAAAAAATAAAGCCATAGAAGCGGGAATTTCTTTTGATAGAAAAGCCAAGGACAGTGATATTTATCATGAAATTACTGAGCGAATGAATGATAAAGCTGATGAATTTTGTCATTCTGTTTTAACTACATTAAAAAGCGAAAAATTACAAATCCTTCAAGACACACAAAATAATTCAAAAATTCTTGCAACATGGTTGTATGAAAATCAAGGGGAGATGCGTTTTGGCTCTGAAAATAGATTATTCCTTGTGCTGGTAGATACAGAGGATTTTAATAATTCTTGGAAATTGAAACGTAATCTTGATTTGTTAAAACCAACGATTATGCGTTATCTCGATAGCTTTAAAAATAAGAAAGTAGAAAGTTTAAAAATTTCCTTTAGTTATAAAGGAAAATCGCAAAGTTTTACCGCATTAGCCGATGTCATTTTTGTGATTCGATAATCTGTAGTCGAAGAAATTTTAATGTTTAATAATATATTTATTCTAATCCCCGCATGATTAAACACCTTAGCCAGCAGTTAGCGTTTTGTTTGAATTCCGATAGGCACGTTTTAAAACGGCAGTTGGATTCTGTGCGTAGTGAGTCTAAAAAGGGCAAAAGCGTTGAGGCGGCGTTGTCCGCGCTGGCAAGCCGTATTGAAAACTCGGTCGCTAAACGTAATCAACGCCTTGCCAGTATTCCACCGCTTAATTTTCCAGATTTGCCTGTTACGGGTAAAAAAGAGGATATTGCTGAATTAATTAAAGCCAATCAGGTGTTAATTTTATGTGGTGAAACGGGGTCGGGTAAAACCACGCAGTTACCGAAAATTTGTTTAAGCATCGGACGTGGTGCGGCAGGTTTTATTGGGCATACCCAACCACGACGTATTGCAGCGCGTACCGTTGCCGATAGAATTGCCGAAGAATTGGGCGAACCGCTGGGTAAGTCAGTCGGGTATAAAATCCGTTTTAACGATAAAACTCACGCCGAATCGTTGGTTAAGTTAATGACCGACGGGATTTTACTCGCCGAATCACAAAACGACCCGTATCTCAATCAATACGATACCATCATCATTGATGAAGCCCATGAGCGCAGTTTAAATATTGATTTTCTGTTGGGTTATATGAAGTGGCTGTTGCCGAAACGCCCTGATTTAAAACTTATCATCACCTCGGCAACCATTGATCCTGAACGCTTTTCCACGCATTTTAATAACGCGCCCATTATTGAAGTGTCTGGGCGCACTTATCCAGTCGAAATGCGGTATCGTCCGATTGAACAGCGCGAAGAAGACGATGAAACCAGCGATGATTTACAAAATGCGATACTCGATGCCGTTGATGAACTGTATCGGGATTTGCGCGGCGATATTTTGATTTTCTTAAGTGGTGAGCGGGAAATTCGTGAAACCACCGATTCGTTAAAAAAGCACCATCCTAATCAATACGAGATTTTGCCGCTGTATTCCAAGCTAAGTGTCAGTGAGCAAGAACGGGTATTTAATCCCAAAGGCGGCAAGATTCGCATTGTGTTAGCGACCAATGTCGCGGAAACTTCACTCACCGTTCCAGGGATTCGCGGCGTGATTGATACGGGTCATGCGCGTATCAGTCGCTACAGTCATCGCAGTAAAATTCAACGTTTGCCGATAGAACGTATTTCCCAATCCAGCGCGAACCAACGGGCTGGGCGTTGTGGTCGGGTTGCCGAAGGGATTTGCATACGTTTGTATTCGCGTGAGGATTACGAAGCGCGTCCTGAGTTTACCGAACCCGAAATCATGCGCACCAATTTATCAGCGGTTATTTTGCAAATGACGGCGTTGAAATTGGGCGATATTGAGGATTTCCCCTTCCTTGAACCGCCCGAAGATAAGATGATTCGTGACGGTAAAACCATGCTGCACGAAGTCAACGCGCTGGATAAAGCGGGCAAGCTCACTGACATGGGCAAAAAACTGGCACAATTCCCGACTGATCCCAAACTGGCGCGAATGTTATTGGCAGCGTATGATGAAGGCTGTTTGACCGAAGTGTCAATTATCGTGTCAGCGTTAAGCGTTCAAGACCCGCGTGAAAAACCTGCCGATAAAATGCAGCAAGCGGATGCGAAACATATCGCGTTTCGTCATCCTGAATCGGATTTTTTGACGTTGTTAACTATCTGGAACACCTTTGAAGTGCAGAAAAAGCATTTATCCAATAGCAAACTGCGCAAATATTGTTCTGATAATTTCCTGTCTTATATAAGAATGCGTGAGTGGTTTGATATTCATGCGCAAATTATGCAGGTGATGAAAGGTGATTTAAAAATGCACCTCAACACCACAGACGCGGCTTATGAAAATATTCATCGCGCCTTATTAACAGGATTGTTGTCGAATATTGGTTTTAGGCATGAGCAATACGAATATATTGGTGCGCGTGGGTTAAAGTTCTTCATTTTTCCTGGTTCGGGACAACACAAAGCCAAACCGAAATGGATAATGGCGGCTGAACAAGTGGAAACCAGCAAAGTTTATGCGCGGACGGTGGCAAAAATAGAACCCGAATGGATAGAAGCGGTTGCTACACATTTGGTCAAACATAATTATTTTGACCCGCATTGGGAGAAAAAAGGCGCACGCTGTATGGTGTCTCAGCGCACACTGTTATACGGTTTGACTTTGCAAACAGGGCGAAAAATTCCTTACGATCACGTCGATGCCAAAACCGCCCGCGAGATGTTTATTCAATCCGCGTTAGTGGATCACGATTATCACAGCACCGCGCCGTTTTATGTCGCTAATCAAAAATTGCTGGAAGAAGTCGGCATGATTCAGCACAAAGGTCGGCGCGTGGATTTGGTTGAAGACGAGCAATGGCTATATAGTTTTTATGATCATAAATTGCCGCCTGAGGTATTCAGCGGTGTCACGCTAGACACTTGGCGTAAAACAGAAGAACGCAAAAATCCAAAACTACTATTTTTGAACAAAGAAGAGCTAACTCGTGAGCAGGAAAATAATCCTGTGAATGAGTGGGATTATCCCGACAGTAAAAAAATCGGCAATTTGACCATTGCCCTGCAATACCGTTTTGAACCAGGGCATAATGAAGATGGTGTGACCGCGATTATTCCCGTGCATCAGCTCAATCAATTTTCACAAGCGGCATTCGATTGGTTAGTGCCAGGGATGCTGGAAGAAAAATGTATCGCGCTGATAAAATCCTTACCCAAAACACTGCGCAAACATTTTGTGCCTGTGCCAGAAACAGTAAAACAGTGCTTAGAAATCGAACCCGATTTTAAAGGCTCGTTGCAAGAATGGTTAGGCAATCGTTTACGCAAACTGACAGGTGAAGCGATTCCTTTGAATGCTTGGGCGATGGATAACGTTAGCGAACATTTAAAGATGAATTTTCGCGTCATTGATGAAGACGGTAAATTGCTCGATTACGGACGTAATTTAAAGCAGTTGCAAGCTAAACACGCCACCCAAGCAGTCGATAGTTTTGAACAAATCGCCGCCGATGAATTGAATTACACTGGCTGTATTCAATGGGCATTTGAAGATTTGCCCGAAACCTATTCATTTATTCAAGGCGGGCAACAGTTTATGGGCTATCCCGCGCTGGTTGATGAAGGCGATGCGGTCGGGGTAAAGATTTTTGACACTGAATCAAAAGCCTTACAACACCATACTGCGGGTTTGATGCGTTTGTTTGCCTTGCAATTACGCAAAGAATGTACTTACATTAGTAAGAATATGTCACAATCTGCGGCGATAGAATTAAGCTATAACCGATTGCCTAAACACCCGATTTTTATAGAAACATTACAAGGCAGCAGCTACAAAGACGATATGTTAAAGCTCATTCTGTATAGTGTGTTTGTCGATGGTAAAACTATCCGCACCCAAGCTGAATTTGAACAAAGTTTGCGCGATAATAAAGCGAATCTTGTTAGCGTGGCTAATGAAGCGGGTAAAATTGCGTTGGAAATAATGACTCTTTACACGGCAATAAAAGCGGCATTACAGCGACTGAATGCCAATGATCCGCTGGTGAAAGATATTAATGAACAGTTGGACGTGTTAATTTACGCGGGTTTTATTTGCAACACACCTTATACACAGCTTAAAGTTATCCCGCGTTATTTAAAAGCCGCGCAGTATCGCTTGGATAAATACGATCACAACGCGCAAAAAGTCCAAGAAGTAAACCGTTATGCGGTTCGTTATTGGAAAGACGTTGAAAAGAAAGCCAAAAAAGACACCGTCATTCCAGAACACGACCCCTTCCGCTGGGCATTAGAAGAATTCCGCGTGTCATTATTCGCCCAACAATTAAAAACTGCTTATCCTGTCTCTGCTAAACGTATGGATAAATTATGGGATGAGCATGGATAATCCATAAATCAGTGCAACAAATAATTTGTATGGAATGCAGTGGAATCAAGTTATGAAATTTAAGGACTGCGTAACATCAGTTAGTAAGTTTGATGTTAAGTTAGTCAGGTAGGGTACGCTGTGCGTACCGTTAAATCGTTGATTATGAAAAGGTATGCACAGTGTTTTAAATAGACAAACTCGGTTTGACACAAGTAAATTAGAATATTGCTGTCTAATAAAATCATTTCATTAATCCAAAGACCGCTCTTGCCGTTCTGTTTGTTGCCATGCTAACGGGTCGCCAAAGGAGGTGGTTTCTTGTGAAAAGGATTTTACAAACTCAATAGCCTCATTTATTTCATCTTGTTTACGGTTTTTTGATTTTGTTTTCTGCAAAACAAACCGACAATGAATATTTAGCTTTTTAGTTAATTTTTGCATGAGTTTTTTGTTTGCTCGTTTTCGCTTTCTAATACTAACTGTGACATAGTCATTCCTTATGGGGATTTATATTATTTTGTTGGGTTGCCAAAAAGCGGCAACCCAATCTATGCAGCTGAGTAGTTACAAAAAATCAAAAATTAACCGCTAAACGCACACCAAACAATCTGGGATCGCTAGGTACGCCACGCACACTGTCGGTTTTGTAGCTGTAATAATGGGTGTCGGTGATGTTTTTGGCAAACAGATAAACACTGTAATTTTTTTGCTCATAACCTACTCGCAGATTAGCAAGCGCGTACGCATCCTGACGCATGATAGCCGTGTTGTTTTCATCAAAGAAAGTTCTACCCGTCCACACGCCTTCAGCCCTCGCAAAATAACCGTGCGGGTGTTTGTATTGTAAAGCAAGTAAGCTCGTCAACTCTGGCACAAACGGCGCGATTTTTCCTGCGTAATTGACTTTGGTGATGGGGTCGCGATAGTTATCAAACTGGGTGTGCGTATAGCCGAAGTTACCATCCAGACTTAAATTGTCCATAAGTTGCGTTTGGGATTCGACTTCAAAACCGACACTATGGGCTTTGGGTGCATTGACGATGGAATAATCGGTTTGGGTAAAAGATCGCTCCACTTGATAGTTTGCGATGTCGTAATAAAAGCCCGCCACATTGAACTTAACTTTATCATTCAGCCAGTGACTTTTCAGACCCAGCTCATTATGCCAAAGCCGCTCTTGTTTATAATGGGACAAATTTTGGTTGAGAGTGGGAATGGTAAAACCTGCGGCTTTATAGGATAACCCTGTACTCGTGTAGAGCAAGGCATTGTTTGATAGCGTGACATCTAATCCTAATTGAGGACTAGCAAATACTGAGCTTTGGGTCTGTTGCAAAGTAATTTTCCCGCCATTGGGAAACACATTGTTGGCATCAATGACATTATGCACATAATCCACGCGCATATCTAAATACGGTTTAACGCCGTGAATTCCCTGATAGGCTAACTGCCCGAAAACCGCATAATTATCGGTATCGGATTTTTTCTGCTCGATGTGATTATTGTTACCTAATAGCACGGTATCAGTGACGCTGTGGCGGGCGATATTGCTATAAAACAAACCTGTGTGCCACAGCCAATCAATGCGCTGGTCTTTAGGGTGCAAACGCATTTCTTGTGTCCATGCGGTTTCAGTCGCACTTTGTGTGCGCGTATATTGCGTCGGTGTTTCGTTTAAATCTACCACGCGTGGATTCATTTGCCACGTCTGCCGACTACTCACTGATAACAGCTCATAATCATCGCTGTTATAGGCTATACGCAGTGCTTGGTTATCGGTTTTTTGCTTTAGTTGTTCAGTGACTTCAGAGCGCGTAGTGTACATATCAGGTGAATCAAAACGCGAAAACCGACTGGCACCATAATTATAATTTTCTATATTTGCGGTAAGACGCACATCCCATGCTTTAGTCGGAGTCCATTTTAATGCGGCTCGACCACTAAAATTAGCTTGATTATCAGGCGTGGTATTTAAATAACTGTTATACAAAAAACCATCACGCTGTTGAAATTCACCGCTGACATTAAAATACAGTTGGTTTTTGATTAATGCGCCTGAACTATTCGCTGTGACTTGGTGTTGATTATAATTTCCCAACTCTAAGGCAACGCCTGCGTGTAAGTCGTTTCCCGCTTGCTTGGTTTTAATATCAATTGCCCCTGCATAGGCATTTTTACCAAACCGTGCAGGTTGTGAACTGCGATAGACATTCAAACTATCAATGGCAAACAACCGTCCCATTGTTGCTATCGAACTGCTATAGGGTACATCATCGACATAAACCACCACCGCTGGCGCACTGAACAGTGCGGTATTGGTTAAACCGCGCAGACTAAAATTTTGCCCATAAGAACCGATACCTTCATTAGTTAAATGCAGATTGGCGATTTGTTGAGTGGTTTGTTCGAGATTATTAATGCCGCGTTCAACGAGTTCTTGAGAATAAAGTTCATCTTTACTAACAGGGGCAGTATTAAATGATGGGGCTGTTAATGGCTTATCGGATACCATTATGGTATCAAGAACAGTAATGGCTTGCGCCGCTAACGTTACCGTTGAAAATAAATAACAAGTTAAAAACACCAACGGTTTGTGTTTCATGATTTTTTGAAATGACAGTTCTATAGTGAAAAATAAAACATTGACGTTTTACAGATTATTTATTCATTTCTGAAGAAAAAATGCACACTCGATTTCTACCCTGAGTTTTGGCTTGATACAAAGCAGTATCCGCATCACAAATTAATTCATCGAGACCATGATTATCCTGTTTACTGCAAATACCAAAGCTACTGGTAATCTGTAGACTCTGCTGCTCGGAGTCGGAGAACCGATATTGTTCACAGGTACTGCGGATTTTTTCAGCAATAACAAAAGCTTCTTGTGCATTGAGCAAAGGCATAATAATTAAAAATTCTTCACCACCCCAGCGGGTACAAATATCGGTTTTCCGTGTTACTTCTTTAATTAGCTGGGAAAATTCTCGAAGAACAATATCACCAATGGAATGCCCATAGCGATCATTTACTGATTTAAAATGATCAATATCACACATTATTATGGTTAGCGGTTTTTCAAAAACAGCCTTATTCTGCAAGATATTATCTAAGCCACGGCGATTATAAAGCGCGGTTAGCGAATCTTTATAAGCTAACTCTGCCACTTTATGGACTAATTTCCCCGTTGAAATTAATACTATAAAAAAATTCAGCGCGACAATATAGAACATCACAACAACCATTACCACCGTATAAAACATGATACCATTCGCTAGTTTATAGGGGTGAATAGGCTCACTAAATAGCGTAACAACTATGCGAATAGCAAAAAATAGTGCAAAAAATACCGCAATAATTTTTAATGGCGTGTAACAAGTTTTCTGAGTTTGTTGTTGAATGCGATGAATACTTTTTGCAGTTAATGAAAATAACAGACACTGTACAATACTGGTGACAATTATTCTATTATTAGCATTCGGATTAATATAAAGAAAGAAACTATGTAAACAAAATGTGCTGATTAATAAAAAAACAGACAATAACAGTGGATTGTTTGGATAATTAATAAAACGCAGATGCGCGTGATAAATTAAAATAGCACCCAATAATATGAAAGTATTAGCGACAAGAATCGACCATAATATATCGATATAGTCCATTAAAAACAGCAACGAAAAACCAATCGCTAGTGAAAAATTAGCCATTGCAAATAGATATAAGCCATTAAATGAAGCAGATACATTACGCGCAAATAGCATCATACCGATGCCGTAAATGGCTATAAAACCCGTGCAGATAAAAAAAGCTGTACGAACATCAAGAGATTGCATTAGTAGCGGGTTAAAGACTGTGAGCCTGATTCAGAGCCAAAGCGTCTGGGGCTAACTGTTCTAGTTTTGGTTGCGGTTGTTCCAGCGTGGTTTGCCATTGCAAAGCGATTTTTTCCTGAATCACATCGGATAAAATTGCAACTTTTTCTAGCAGTTGGGTGATATTTGCAGTCATGTTTTTATCCTAAGTCAGTGTTGCTGTGATGTTCAACTTTGTATCTCAAACGACTCCGTTTTAGCGCGTAGCGCGTAGCGCGTAGGTTGGGTAGAGCGATAGCGAAACCCAACAAAAACAATCGACACTGTATAAATGTTGGGGTTCGACCCTCACCCCAATCTACGAAATCATGAGTTTTGTAGCTCAAAATAAACCTATCTGAGCATAAGCGAAAACAGCCTTTTCCGACAAACTATTCTGCACAATACCACACTTTGCCAGAAGCACCTACCCTTGTTGCGCTACCGCTTGGGTTGGCTTTTGTGATAATTTGCTTTATGTCACGCTCACGCTGTTTGGTGGCATACTCGCTTATGCTGTTTCATGCACAAATTCACTCGCTTTGCTTATTTTGCCTTGGGTTTGTTTAATCATGGGTTGGACGTATTGGGTGAATGATGAAAATACAACTGAAATGGCATGGATTTTTGGCTGAGAAACGGCACACCGTAGCGACAAATGCAGAAAGCGGCGCAAGATAGAACAACTGGTTATTGATGAGATTATTTTTGTATTGTCTGGTATCAGAGTGTTAAGTTCATAGTAATAAATTCGGATGTATAAAAAACGTCATTGCGGCAGGGATGCCGCAATCCAGAAGCCAAGGATGGCGCACACTTGAACACATCCCTGTGACTGGATTCCAGCATCCATGCTGGAATGACGGCGATTCTTAATAAGTGCCGACTTTTTATTGTGAACTTAATAGGTTTTCAGGTTATGGCAATAAACCCCAATTGTTGGTTGTAGATATTGTGTGGATTTGAATTGGTTTTGTTGCTTATTTTGGGTGCAGAAATTGTTATGTATGCAGATTTAAAAGAAGCATGAGGAATAGAGATTAACGCGATAAGATACGCAGCTTACTGTTGGCGGTGGCAGCTCAAAACTGCACACACAAATGGCATTGACATAAATTTTTCAGCGCAATTAATGACGGTAGCCAATGAAGCGGGTAAAATTGCCTTAGACATCATGACGCTTTACAGTATGATAAAATCAGAATTACAGCGATTTAATGCGAATGATCCACTGGCAAAAAATGTTAACGAGCAGTTAGATTTGCTGATTTATACAGGATTTATTCGTCATACCCCTTAATACACAACTTAAAAAGCCACACAATACCGTTTGGACAAATATGACAATAACGCACAAAAAGTTCAAGAGATGAATCGTTATGTTATTTGTTACTAGAATGATGTGGAGAAAAAAGCTAAAAAAGACACGGTGATTCCAGAATACGGTGCGTTTCGTTGGGCATTAGAAGAATTTCGCGTCTCCTTATTTGTACAACACACAAAACCGCTTACCCCGTGTCTGCCAAACGCATGGACAAACTGTGGGATGAGTATATGGGCTAGCAATTTAAATTTTTATTGGATAAAACTTATGAGCAACATTATTGAACAACGAAGCGCGGCTCGCGTAAATGTAAGTTGCGATCTGCGCTTTAGATCAATAAACTCTAACAAATTTTATGAAGCAAGTTGTATAGATTTAAGTATCATTGGGATTTCATTTTGCTGTGATCACGAATTTCAAATCGGTGAAAAAGTAGAAGTAGAAATACATCCTGCTCCCCCTATTATGTTTTCAACCTCATTTATCATCGTAATCGTTAGAGTTGAACGCCAAGAAAATGGACTTTTTAATCTGGGTGCTAGTATTGAATATGAACAAGAAGATAATCAAGCATAAAATAGCTCAAACGCATTGAGAGCAATGTTTATGACACACAATAACAACGAGGTAACAAAATGGAACATTCTGAAAAAGAACTAGGTATCACAATGGCAATATTAGAGCGATTTGAAAAACAAACGCTACCCGATGCTTTATGGATCAAAGCGCGTGTTGATAAGGGTGAATTACTTACTGATGGTGATATGGAATTTCTTGAACAGATTTCTGAAAATGCTGGCGCGATTAAGAGCTTAGTAAATTCACAGCCAGAATATCAGTCTTTATATGCGCGTGCGATAAATCTTTATGAAGAAATTATCGCCAAAGCACTGGAAAACCAACAAGCAGTAGCCGCTAGCAACGGACAAAGCGAGTAAGCTTGTTTTAACTCTCATTAGGAAATGTAATGTCTGATATAGAAATCGCCCAACAAGCGAACATGAAACCGATTATTGATTTAGTTAAACAACAATACGGTATTGATGCCCAGCACCTAGACCCTATTGGGCATTACAAAGCCAAAATGTCCTTGGAATATGTTAATAGCTTGACCGACAAACCAGACGGCAAATTAATTTTAGTTACTGCGATTAGCCCAACGCCCGCAGGCGAAGGCAAAACTACCACTACTGTGGGTTTAGGCGATGCGATGAATCGTTTAAAGAAAAAAACTATGATGTGCTTGCGTGAGCCATCTTTAGGTCCTTGTTTTGGTGTTAAAGGGGGAGCGGCTGGCGGTGGTTACTCACAAATTGTGCCTATGGAAGATATTAACCTGCATTTTACGGGTGATTTTCATGCCATTGGTGTCGCACACAATTTATTATCGGCTCTCATCGATAACCACATTCATCACGGAAATGAATTGGATATAGACCCACGTTGTATTCAATGGAAGCGTGTGGTTGATATGAATGATCGCGCTTTGCGTAATATTGTGGTTGGCATGGGCGGCACGGCAAATGGCTATTTGCGTGAAGATGGTTTTGATATTGTTGTTGCTTCAGAAGTGATGGCTATTTTGTGTTTAGCAACTAGCCGCGCAGATTTAAAAGAACATTTAGGACGCATAATCATCGGATATAAATCTGATAAAGTTACCCCCGTTTATGCAAGAGACTTAAAAGCACAGGGTGCAATGGCGGCACTATTAAAAGACGCTTTTAAGCCCAATTTGGTACAAACGCTAGAAAACAATATCGCCTTGATTCACGGCGGCCCTTTTGCCAATATCGCCCACGGTTGCAATACTGTCATAGCCACGCAGACTGCCTTAAAGCTGGCTGATTATGTGATTACTGAAGCAGGTTTCGGTGCCGATTTAGGCGCGGAAAAATTTATTGATATTAAATGCCGATTATCAGGACTCAAACCCTCGGCAGTGGTATTAGTGGCAACTATACGCGCTCTTAAGTTTCATGGTGGCATCGCTAAAGAACAACTCAATAAAGAAAATATTGCTGCCATAGAACAAGGTTTTGCCAATTTAGAGCGGCATTATCACAACATCACTCAGCATTACGGCTTGCCTTGCGTAATATGTATTAATCATTT
The DNA here is from genome assembly GCA_037133675.1 of Methylococcales bacterium. Lineage (GTDB taxonomy): Bacteria > Pseudomonadota > Gammaproteobacteria > Methylococcales > Methylomonadaceae > UBA4132. The sequence goes on along the minus strand of JBAXNR010000070.1, from coordinate 846 downwards.
TTCCTTTGACACTGACGCTGAAATTGCCTTTCTAAAAGAAAAATGCGCTAACTTAGGCGCGACTTGCGTGACTTCTAAACATTGGGCAAAAGGTGGCGCGGGGGCAGAAGACCTAGCAAAAGCGGTACTGGATATTGTTGATAACTGTGAGCCAAGTTTCAGCTACGTCTATGATGAAAACTTAAGCTTATGGGATAAAATTGAAACCATAGCTACCAAATTATATGGTGCGGCGGGCATTAACGCAAACGACCAAATAAAAGCCCAACTTAGCGCGTGGAATAACGATTATGGCAAATTCCCTGTTTGTATCGCCAAAACTCAAATGTCATTTTCCACTAACCCGCTTGCTAAAGGTGCGCCGTCTGGTCATATCCTAGAAATCCGTGATGTTAGACTTGCCAATGGTGCGGGTTTTATCGTTGCCATTGCAGGCGATATAATGACCATGCCAGGTTTACCCAAATCCCCCGCCGCTGAACGTATCGATATTGATGATGATGGGCGTATTACGGGGTTATTTTAAACAGGATTTAGCTGTCGAGGGAATTGAGAGTTTGGCAATTCCAGATTTTTTCTGCTATAGCTAAAGTAGTTTTTGTGATTAAAAAACCGTTCGCGTTGAGTTTGTCGAAGCGTGAATGTGGTTCGATTGTTCGACAGACTCACTGCTCAGGACGAACGGTTAAGTCTGTTTATCATTTTGTTAAAAGACTTTTGATCGATAACTTAACAACTCAACTAGGTGTTAAGTCACTGCCATTCAGTTAGGTGCTTGAATCCCCCCCTAACCCCCTATGCGCCAACTTAAGCCCTAAGTCCTTGATAAAATGAGGAAGAGACACT
>JBAXNR010000069.1:0-25012 GCA_037133675.1 Methylococcales bacterium | reverse complement strand
ACCTAATAAAAAATCATTATGTTACTTTGCGTGTAACATACAAGGTTTTTAAAGCTTCGCAGGTCTTACGCCAACATCTGAAACGTCAACCCAAACTTCTGCAAATACTGCTTCAAACGGTGCGAGTCATTCACACTGGTTTTTTGCTGACGGCTTTTATCAAATAACACCCTTCCTGCCTCCGCCAAACTCCGACTCGCTTGACATATACGCAGCACTTCCACCAATTGCAATCGGTCAAACAAATCCAACTCTGCCAATACCTCAGCAGATAACACGCTACTCAGCCCATCATCCGCTACAGACGGTAAAAACCCAGACCACGCCGTTTGCAATCGCCCAATTTCCTCCGTTACCAACTCCTCAGTAATTCGTCCACCCACTGCCAAAGTCGCCATGCGCGTCATACTGGCATTTAAGTCTCGAAAATTCGCCCGCCATAATGCCGCTGGAGAATGCGCAAACTGTAAATACTGTTCACGCGCCGCTTTATTAAAACTGACTTTATGCCCTGCTTTAACGGTAAATTGCTGTAATTCATGCTCAATATTCGGCTCTAAATCTTCCATGCGTTGCGTTAACGGCGGCACAAAATATGTCCACAAATTAATCCGTGCTAACAAATCTTCCCGAAACGCACCCAAACGCACTTGCGCAAATAAATCACGATTCGTCCCCGCGATTAACTGAAAATCACTACACACTTCTGAATCGGCACCCAATGGCATAAACACCTTATCTTCAATAGCGCGTAATAACATCGCTTGTTCATCCAAACCCAATTCGCCGATTTCATCTAAAAACAACAGCCCTTTATTCGCCTCGCGTAACAAACCTAAACGTTGACTCATTGCCCCCGTAAACGCACCTTTCACATGACCGAATAACGCCGACATCGCATTATCACCGCGCAAAGTTGCACAATTCACCTCCACTAATTTGCCTGTCACTTGCCCGCGCTGTTTTTTCAATTCATAAATCCGTTTTGCCAACCGTGATTTTCCTGCACCCGTAGGACCAGTTAATAACATCGGCGAGGTGGATTTAATCGACACTTGTTCGAGTTGAGAAATGAGCTGATTAAACGCCAGATTGCGGGTTTCGATGCCGCCTTTTAAATAGGCAATGCCATCTTGTGCTTCCTTAGCAAACCGTGAGGCAATTTGATCGTAACGCGATAAATCCAAATCAATGACTTGATACGTCCCTTGTATGCCGTCTTTGCTGGGGGAAGTTTGCAGTAATTTAGCGGGGATATAATTGGCTTCGGTCAATAAATACAAACAGATTTGCGCAACGTGCGTGCCTGTGGTGATGTGAACATAATAATTATTTTGCTCAGGATCAAAGCGATAACTGCGGGTGAACTCATGTAACTGGCTATACACTTGTTCAAAATCCCACGGATTGGCATAATCGACTTGATACGCGGTGAGCCGTGTTTGTGGAGACACAACCGCCATATCACGCAGGGTTAAATCAGCCAGCTCTTGTTCTTCCTCGTGATGAATCAATACAAATTCATCCACCGCTAAATTCGCGTGCATCAATAACGATATGCTGGGTCGCCAGCGTTCCAGCCGCCGTTTACCTAAACCCGCGTGGTCTAATCTCGCGCCTAAAATGCCAATAATCACATTATTCATCTTGATAACTCACTATCTATTTAGATATAAATAGCATATCACATTATCTCGTTCCCACGCGCCGCGTGGGAATGCAGTGTAGACGCGCCGCGTCTTACAACGCAAATACGAGATTTGGCACGTCCATTGCTAAATATCAATCATCAACAAAAACAACCAAGGAGAAAGCCATGACAACTACCGCTTATGAAGTGTTATACGAACAAGGTCAACACCCCGTGAAAGCGTGGACACGCGGTGTGAGTTTCGATGATAACTCTAAACAACAACTGCTTAATATTGCCAAAATGCCGTTTATTCATAAATGGATAGCGGCAATGCCTGATGTGCATTTAGGAAAAGGCGCGACCATTGGTAGCGTGATTCCAACCATCGGCGCGGTGATTCCAGCGGCAGTTGGTGTGGATTTAGGGTGTGGGATGATGGCAATGAAAACCAGCTTAACCGCAGAACAATTACCCGATTCATTAACCGCATTACGCTCAGAAATTGAAAAACGTGTGCCGCATGGTTTGCTATTTGATAGACGACAACGCGATACAGGAAGCTGGGGACAACCGCCAGAAGCGATTATGCAAGCATGGTTGCCATTGAATGACGGTTTTGAATGCCTGTGTGAAAAATACCCACGCTTTAAAAACACCAACAACATTAACCACTTGGGAACATTAGGAACAGGCAACCATTTCATCGAAGTGTGCTTAGACGAAACCAATGCCGTATGGGTGATGTTGCACAGCGGTTCACGCGGTGTCGGTAATCGTATCGGTACACATTTTATCGAACTGGCTAAAAAAGATATGGAACGCTGGTTCATCAATCTGCCCGATAAAGAGCTAGCCTACATTCCAGAAGGCACAGAGCATTTTAAAGATTATTTAGAAGCCGTGAGTTGGGCGCAAGATTTCGCTATGACTAACCGCGTGGTGATGATGAACAACACCCTACAAGCCCTGCGTGATGTGTTGAAAATCCCGTTTGAAGCCCAACTGGAAGCGGTGAACTGTCACCACAACTACATCAGCCGCGAACATCATTACGATAAAAACGTCATCGTAACGCGCAAAGGTGCGGTAAGTGCCAAGCTAGGTGAAATGGGGATTATCCCGGGAAGTATGGGCGCGAAATCCTTCATCGTGCGCGGTTTAGGCAATGAAGAAAGTTTTTGTAGCTGTAGCCACGGCGCGGGTCGCGTGATGTCGCGTACCGAAGCAAAAAAACGGGTGTCGTTAGCCGAACACATCACCGCCACCGCAGGCGTGGAATGCCGAAAAGATGAATCGGTGATTGATGAAACGCCGTCGGCTTATAAACCGATTGAAGCGGTCATGGCGGCACAAGCGGATTTAGTGGAGATTGTGCATACTTTGAAGCAGGTGTTGTGTGTGAAAGGATAAATAAAAACCTGCGAGGTCTTTGAGACCTCGCAGGTTTGAGTGACTTAAATTTAATAATGATCTCGACACTGTGCTATCAATACAGCGTCATCTTCATAGGCATAAACCAAACGGTGTTGTGCATCAATACGCCTTGACCAAAAACCCGATAACTGATGTTTCAACGGTTCTGGTTTTCCCTTGCCTGTGAACGGCTCACGTTCTATTTCTTTTATCAACATATTGATGCGTTTTAACATGGCGCGGTCTGTGGCTTGCCAGTAAAGATAATCATCCCAGCCTTTGCTGGAAAACTTAATCATCATTGAGTAATTCTCTAGCCACCCCTTTTCCAGCGCGTAATTCTGCCACCGATTCCAGTAATCGCTGTGCGCCCGTTGAATTTCTTAACAGATAGGCGGTTTCTTCAAGGCTTTGATAATCTTCAAGTGACATAATCACGATGGGTTTAGCATTTTGGTGAGTAACGATAACAGGGGCGTGGTCGTCATTAACACTGCGCATGATGTTGGCAAGGTGTTGTCGTACATAGCTAAAAGTGAGTGCATTCATGATTTTCTCTTTATTTAAAATGAAAAGCTTAATATCGTTTCAATGCTGGTGCTTTGGAACGATGCCATACGATTACACTTAACTAACCCATCGTATAGGTTCACCCACTCTAACCCTTGGACTCAAATCTTTAATTTGCATTTTTTTTAAAGTTTGAGGATGAAAAAGATATTGCAATGATTCTTTAAATCTTTCCTTGTTTTCTTGAGTTCTGAAACGAATAACAATTGACCATTCTGTTAGCCTTAAATCCGTCATTCCCTTTGTTGCACGAAAGCCATGTTCATTTATGACTCCAGCGCGAATCGCCGCTGCAAGAACTTTAAACAGTTTTCCGTTAAAGTCCTGAATGCTAAGTTGAATACTATATTTAAATTTTTTCATCATAAATTATCATGAAGGAAGTTGACAAAAAAGATAAGAGATTTCATTCCCGCGACACAAACTTTATCTTGTTTATAAATGGCTAAATTTTTCATACAAGACTCTTCTGGTACTGGTAATGCTGTCATCTTTTATCTACCTAATTTTGACTTAGCCTAATTTTAAGTCTGTGGCAATCCCTTAATTTGTCGAAAAAAACACCTGATACTATCGTTAGTGCGTTCATGTGCTTCTTTCAAAGCATCAAGTTGCTCATATACATCGTTTATATCTATTTTAAGTTCATCGATACTCCCAGCTTTTATCTTTATCAATCGATTCTCCCTTTCATGGTTCAGCCAGCGGTCTAACAAAGAGCATTCCAAATCAGAGTCCTTGATTAAATAAACAGGATTATGGTCAAGAAGTTTGAACTTGAATACAGCATTTTGATACATTACCAACGCAATAATATCTGCCCAGTTACTTTTAGCTTCTGTGATTTTTAAGCGCATAGCAGTAATTTCTGGTTCATCGCAAGTAAGAGTTGCAACATACTCATCATTCATATTGATGAATATGTCGTGTCTTTGGGCAGCCATTAGATATTTTTTTAAATTAGCGCGAACTTCAGTTGATGTTGAAATTGACATAGGTTTTTTCTCCAAAAATAACATAGCGTCTTCATTATGTCCTGTTTTTGGTTTTTTGTAAATGACAAATTACATCGCTCCAATGTTCCATCGTTTCCCACAACACTAAAAGTATCGTATTCATTACGATAACTTACTATCTATTTTGATATAAAAATTATTAGTTATTATTTTCGCACACTGCTATGACTGCCAGTCCTACAAGGACTGGCAGTCATTTTTCAAACTTGGCACACCTGTTGCTAAATGCTATGTAAGATAAAATTTTCGATGTGTGCAGATTTATCCGCACAGCATCACAAGAATTTGACACCCCAGCAACAACAGCGGTTTAGGTTCAAACGCCTAACTGACGCAAACCCTCTGGGCAATCTGCGTATCGATGTTGATGGAGTCAAATAACGCGGCGAGAGCTTGGTTGGTAGAGCATCCGAAAATTCGGAAGGTCGTTGGTTCAAATCCAACTCGCTGCACCATTTGCTATAGCTCATTTGGTAGAGCATCTGAAAATGACTCAGACTGTAATTGGTTCGACTCCAATTAGCAAAACTACCCTTCCAAGGTAGCTTAAAAACCTAAGAGAAAGCCTCCCGATGAAAGGGGGCGGTGGCGTGTGTAGTCAGATGAAGGTGAAATCTGTAAACACAACACTGCCACTGGACATCAACACAGACACTGCCTTTCGGCTGGGTCTGGCAGTTACGCAAACAGCTTTTGTGGGTTTGCCTAACTGTCATAAAGCCCGAAGCCAGTATTTGTGTGGAGGCTTTGTCACTTAATTCAGGAGACAACAATGCAAACCAGAAAAAAAATAATAATCGCAGAAACGCAAACAGGCTTGTTGTTCAAAGAGCAGCAATTTATCCGCTTCTTACCCGCAGGTGTGCATACATTGTGGGATTGGTTTAATGACTACCAAGTGCAGATCATCACCATTACCGACACCCTGCAAGATACCATTAGCAAAGAGCTGTTGTACTTAGCGCAACTGCACGCAGACGCTTTTAGCGAGGTGATGACACTCTGGGAAACAGGCGAACAAGAAATCGGTTTGGTGTATGTGAATAATGTTTTAAAAGACATCAAAGCCCCTGCGCAACGTGGCGCGTACTGGAAAACCCAGCAAGAAATGCGCATTGAAAAACTGGATATTAGCCAAGACTTTAGCGTAACGAAAAAACTGGCGGCGTTATTAGCCAATGCCAAAGATGAACCGTTACGGCGAGCTGTGTTAGCGGCGATTGTCATTGCCACTGTGCCAGAAAATCACGTTGGTTTTTTGGTGGTAGACGGCGAAACTGTCACGACTTTACCCACAGGCACACACGTTTGGTGGCGGTTTAATCGCAATATCAGCGTCGTGTTATACGATGGTCGTTTACAAAACATGGAAGTCAACGGACAAGAAATCTTGACCAAAGACCGCGTCAGTTTGCGCATTAATTTATCGGCAACGTGGCAAATAAAACACCCCGAAGTGGTCAAAGCCGAATTAGCTGATGCCAAAGATTTTTTATACCGTGAATTACAACTGGCATTACGCACCATCGTCAGTACGCAAACCTTGGATGAATTATTAGCCGATAAAAACTCGCTCAATAACCAAGTGCAAGCCATCGTTGCCGAAAAATCGGCGATGTACGGCATTGAAGTGAACAGCGTCGGCGTGCGTGATATTGTCCTCCCTGGTGAAATGAAAGCCATATTGACCCAAGTGGTCGAAGCGCAAAAACTCGCCGAAGCCAATTTAATCAAACGCCAAGAAGAAACCCAAGCCACTCGTTCTTTACACAACACCGCCAAAGTCATGGAAGGCAACCCTGTGTTATTGCGTTTGAAAGAGTTGGAGATATTGGAAAAAATCACCACCAATATCAAAGTGCTGAATGTCTACGGCGGTTTGGATGGGGTGATGAATGATATGGTGCGGTTGACGGAGCGAGTGAAGTAGTAGGAATGTGTAAGGTACGCAATGCGTATCTTACACCCTGTCGCGTTGTCATTTAAGGCTTTCTGCCAGCCAAATCTCAATAACTCAACGCAATACACGGATTTTGTTGGGTTGGCTATCACCTGCGAAACCTACAAAACTACCATTAAGCCGACCAGTGAATCTTGCACTGACTAGCCTATTTAAACTAATACTTTGTTCTGCGGCTTGTATTGCTAATGCTCTGTGTACTTCTCATGATTATTCGCTCTTGCGCTTTATTCTATCTCTGCGACACTATTTATGCACCAACGCCATTGTAATCAGCATTTTATTTCTCCATTCAATACCGCAAAAAAAAAGGGTGAACACTGTTCACCCTTTTATTTAATCTCGACTTATTCAGCCGTTTCTTTCTGTTTCAACAACAAATAATCCAACCACAGGTTCGATAATTTTTCCTGCACTGTGTTTTGTCTTAAACGTGCGTTTAAGTGCGGGAAGTCCACTTTATCGAGGTCTTGGTCTTGGTTGTAGCAGGAATAGACGAAGGTTTCTTTGCCTGTTTCTGCATCAACGTGTTTACACATACATTGGGCGCAGATGCCTTTCATCATGCACTGCATGGGCGAGTTGATTGAACCCACTGCGTGATGGGCTTTTTTGAGATAGGGTTTCAACACATCATAACGCGCTGATTTTACTGCTGCCATCATGCGGTCTGAACCGATAACGATGAGGTGGTCAACATCAGCTAATGAGATGGGTTGGTCGCCTAATTCGCCGCTACCGTAAGCCACCATACATTCCAAAATATTACCGACGAAGGTTTTATCTTGTGGACGCGTGGGGACAATTGCTTCAACGCCGTCGCCTTTATCAACTGACCAGATGATTAAATCCGCAGCAGCTTCTACGTCTTCGACTTTAAAACGGTCTTGGGTGAATTTGTAACCTGCGAAATAAATGACTTTGTTACCCGCAGCGCGTAAAGCTTTACCGATAGAGAATAATACGGCATTGCCTAAACCACCGCCCAATAACAGCACAGTTTGACCTGTGGGAATATCCGTCGGCGCACCTGTTACACCCATGATGACTAAAGGATCGCCCACTTTCCACGTCGCACATAAACGCGATGAAGATCCCATTTCTAGGACAATCAGCGAAATAGTGCCTTTTTCTTTGTCAACTTCTGCGCCCGTTAAGGCTAAGCCTTCCGCCATTAATGTCGTGCCTTCTACTGTTGGCGCGTAGGCTTCATAGTTTTGCACGCGATAAAATTGTCCCGCGTGGAATTTTTCAGCGGCTAACGGTGATTTAACAACAATTTCAATAATCGTTGGTGTTAAGCGGTTAATCGCAACAATGGTGGCTTTAAAGGAGGCATCCAAACGTGCAAAATGCGCTTGCAAATCGGCATCGCGTTCACTTTGTTGCGCTGGATTTAGTGTGGCTAATTCTTGTTCAAATAACTTCACAATATATGGATAGCCATTTTTCGCGCTCGCCATTGCTTTGACCACATTGCCTGCGTACACAGGGTGGTTATCACCATAAAAGCTGATAAATTTACCGTCTTTTGAATAGGAAGTCAGTGGCGCGGGTTTGCCTAGTTTTGGAAAGGCTTCATCGTGCATCGGAATTAACTCAACCACGCCATTATTAATTTCAGGCTCATGGCGTTGGAAAAACCATTTATCCATCACGAAAGTGTCAGGGTATTCGTTTTGATAAATCGTGTTGGGTGATGTGCCAGCCGCAACGTATAAATTGCGTAACGGTACGTTAATCGGTTCACCGACGCTTTTCCAACGACCGTCTTCAAGTGCTAATTTTTCAAAATCAACCGACGTTAAATGCCCAAACTCATCAGCATTTGCACCGAGTGGACTCATGCCTTCGGCTAAAGAAATACCTTCTTCTAGGGCTTTAACAATTTCTTCATGATTTTGACGGTAGGCGGGTGCGTCGGTGATACCTTTGCGATAAAACAGAGTGACCCCACCCCATGATTGAACTAAGGGTTGAAAATCAGGTGCTTCACCTTCTGCTTCGGCACGGATGCGTTCCGCAGCAATCGCATTACCGTGTGCTAAAAACTCATCGAGGATGATAATTTCTTCTTTATCATAACGAGCGCGGGTTTTATCTTCACCATAAGTCGCCACTAAAATATCATAGCGATGTTTAATTTTTTCGACCTGCACAGGATAATACGCCATCAATTCGGTCGAGGTATCCATTGCTGTTAAGCCGCCACCGATGACACCAGCGGGTAGCCGTACTTGTGAATTAGCCAATGATGAGGCTTTTGACGCGCCAGTTAATTGCAAGCCCATCAAAAAATCAGAGGCTTTGCGAATACCACGCATGAGATTGTTTTTCAGCGGAATAACCGTCGGTTGACCTGCACCTGAAGCGATACAAATATGGTCAAAACCCATGTCCCACGCGTCATCAATGGTCAACGTACCACCAAAACGCACCCCACCGTAAGCACGGAAGGCGGCACGGCGTTGTAGCGTCAGATAAATCACTTTCAAAAAGTTTTTATCCCAACGCACGGTAATACCGTATTCAGCCACACCACCAAAACCTGCCAATATGCGTTTATCTAGCTCTTCGTAAAGATCACTAAAATTTTCAATCGGCGTGGGTAGATTATTAGCATCGCCTGTCAGTTCCACGGGTAAGGGTTCAAGTTTTAAACCATCAATCCCTGCAACCGCAAAACCTTCATTAAGTAAATAATGACTCATGGTATAACCCGCTGGACCTAAACCGACCACTAGCGCGTTTTTACCATTATAAGGCAGCATCACTGGACGCTTGGCATTGAGCGGATTCCAGCGCGTCAATAAACTGTAAATTTCAAAACCATAAGGCATAAACAATACGTCAGTTAAGACGTTGGTTTCAATTTGGGGAATATCAACAGGATCGGTTTTTTGATAAATACAGCCTTTCATACATTCGTTACAAATTCGATGCCCCGTACCAGGACACATCGGATTGTCGATGATGATAATAGCTAACGCGCCAATATTGTCACCGTTGCGTTTAACGAGGTTCATTTCAGAAATTTTTTCATCCAGCGGACAGCCAATGGTAGTCACGCCTAAGGAATCAATTTTGAAGGTATTGTTTTTTTTGTTTTTCATGCCTTTTGAGCAAGAATCGGTGTCGCGCTCGTGGCAATAGATACAATGATTGATTTCGGACAAAGATTGCCGCCCGTTAAAACGTGGATCAGTTAATTTAAAGCCATCACGACGGCGGCGATGTTCAAGACTGCCCATCCACGCGCTGAATTCACCACGGTCTACAGTTTCATGGGCAACTAAAGCGGCAAAATCGCGTTTTTCAGGCAATTTGAAACTCAACCAATCGGCAACCACATCGTTATCTTGTTGGGCGATAAAGCTCCAGCGATTAACGATGTCCATTAAATAGGCGACAAATTCGCTGTCTTCGAGTGTCAAACTGTCTTTGAATTCCTCAGCCGCTGTCTCATCCGCAATTAATTTAGCGCGTAACGCGGCAACTTGTTCATTGGCATTAACATAATCACTGACTTTGCCTTTCGCTAACAGTTTGTAATGACTAGCTAAAACGCCAATAACCGCGCCCACTCGTGCCACGCGATGTTCAGCATCTTCGTCTAAATTGGCTTCTGGAAATCCCGCAGCAATCAGTAAATCAAAGCGATTGAGTACCTCTGGAATTTTCCAGTCGCTGGTATCCACACCTTTAAATACCACGGCTAGTTTTTCGACCACTTCATTTTTATAAGTAAAAATAGTGTCGATTTCGTCTTTAATTGCGCGGCTTTGCGCTTGGTGTTCATCGGAAATATTAAATAATTTTGCGACAAATTTTCCAAGATATGGCGCGACATCAACCAATAATTGTGAGGTTGCTTCGGGTGTTAACTCCACTCCTTGGGTTTGTTGATACGCGGTAAATCGTGCATATAAATCGGCATCATGATAGTGAATTGATTCATCAAAAACCGTTGATAAATCGTTGAGTCGATCGGCATCATATAAATCAGGGTAACTGAAATTAGCTATGCCAAGAGTAAGATTGTTTTGTGTCATAGATTTGTGTGAGTTGAGGTTAAAGTATTATTGTATTCGTTATTAGCACTCGCGTCTTAAAACTGGTGATAATTTGTATTGATGGTTAACGGTGAAAAATACGTTAATTTTACTTCTAAATGGGTAAGATCGTATTATCTCATTCTCTTAGGATTTAAGTGGCTATTTTCTGCGTCGATTAACTCCCGAATATCCTCATTGTGACACGTTGTCACGCGGTAATTTGCCACATTTTCAAGGTATCTATTATTCGCTAGACTATAAACAACTCATAAGCCCCTCTTTTTATGAGATAACCCACACATCGATAACTTGGAGATAAAAATGAAAAAAGGTAACTTAATTATGCTGGTCGCGGCTGTATTAACACTATTAGTCACTGTTTTCAAAATCAGTAATGCTGAAGATAACAAAACGGTTGCGTGGTATTCTGCGAATATAAAAGTAGCTCAAGCCAAAAATAAAGAATGCTATGATAATCCCAGTATAAAATCTTCACCCGACTGTTTAAACGCGCAACACGCTTTGGAAATTAGTTTTGGTCTTCCATCAAAATAATTTAACCACTCTTTTTACCCCCCTCCATCTAGTTCCCTACAACGCCTTGCTAACAAAATCAAGGCGTTGCCTTTCCTAAAGCTCAATTGCTAAAAAATGCTGTTCAGCATAAACTTATGTACAATGTATTTATGCACAGTAACTTTGGTTTATGGAGTCGTTAATGTCGAGTGTTTTTGTAAAAAATATAAATCGGGAACAATGGATTTCTGATGCAGCGTATTATAAAGCTGTATCAAGAGGCTTTGATCCTTACTATGAATTAAGTGACTGGCTAGCAGCAGAGCAAGACTATTTAACTATGCTGCAACTTAATGATCTCCAAAAAAATGGCACGGTAACAAAAATGGGCTTACGGCAATTAGTCAAACCATAGGCTAAATAATTAGTCAAATAAAGTATGGTCAATACTAGCTAAACAAGGACGTTAAGCATAGACTAGCACATTCACCTTACTGGGTTGCTGGAGCAGTTTATGTTAAGTGCTTTTATAAAAAATATAAATCGCCACCAATGGGTTTCTGATGCTGCGTATTATAGAGCGATGGCGAGAGGTTTTGATCCTCGTCACGAATTAGATGACTGGCTAGCCGCAGAGTCAGATTATTTGACCATGCTAATCGATTTGCAACTTCATGTACTTGAAGAAGATGGCACGGTAACAAAAATGGGCTTACGGCAAATTGCTGAATCTGTGGGGGTGGAGCATCCAGAACTAATGCACTCTGAACTTATGCTGATCCGTGCTATTCAAGAAGCGAGTCATCATTACCCCTGTTTTAAATCTGAAAACTCCGAGTCTTGTAAAGAAATGGTAGACTGCCAATGGTTGGAAAAATGCCGAAAGATAGTCGCAACTTGGCATCGATAAATAAGTGTTTATTCTGCTTGAGCCGCATTCCACGCGGTTTGTAATAAATCCTGACATTGCTGTTCAAAATCCTCATTCAATATCAAACCCACATCGACTACTTTGCCATACAGCAGTTTGAGTTCAGGTTCATAATCTTGTGTTATCGCATGAATTAATCGATCTTTTGCAGCATCTAAGGGCGATTTACTGGCACGAGTGCTACGCGCTAAGATATGGCTTTGTTGAATATAGGCAAACGCCGCTTCGACAAAAAACGCATTGTGTTGTTGCAAGCCTTTTTGATAAATACTCAACCATGTTAGCAAGTGCTTTCTATTGACTACCTCAGTCGGCAATATTAAATCTTTATCGGCACTCAATAAATGTGTGGTTTGCGGCTCAACATGATGGCTAATGAGGTGATGCAATAAGGCGGCGATAAAATCTTTACCTTTTAAATCCGCATAACGATACAACAACCGCCCGTTTTCATAACGATGACTGAGTTTGCCCACCAACCGATACGATTCAATTTTTATATCAATCGGCAAATCATCTAGCCGTTCACCTAAATTTTTCAGCCTGATTTGATCGACAAATTCATTAATCACTTGTTGTTGACGATTAAACGCTAACTCGCCTGCCACGCCCGACAACCAACGTCCTTGCGCTTGCATTTTTTGTACGGAAACTTTGCCACCGCTTAATTCGGTTTCTATCCAATCTTGATAAATGCTGTAACCTGATAATTTGTCGATAACAAATGGTTCGCGTTCTTCGGCTTTTGCCTCCAGACTATTGAAACGCACTCCAACTTGGCGATTGATAAAATATTTTTGTGGATGGCGAAAAAAATTAAACAAATCATTGAGGTCAATCAGTTGTTCAGTTTCCATTTCCAGCGTACACGGCGAAAAAGTAATAATTGATTTTGTCCCCGTAATTGCCACTGCGGTGGCTAAATCGCTAGATGAATAATTAATCAGCTTGTCTGAACTACCATCAAAATAGCGGGTGCTAAACGCTTGTAACGGTTCTTTGATAGTCGGATTAGGTAGTGCGTAACTGTCTTGTAACACCTCCAGCAATTCACTAATAATTACCGACGGTGGAATAGTATTATTTTGACTAATCGACTGCCCGATGTAAGTCATAATCAAGTGTTGCCGTGCCGACAATAAAATTTCTAAAAACTGGTAACGGTCATCCGCACGGTGTGAGCGGTCGCCTTTACGAAAATGTTGGCTTAATAAATCAAAAGTGGGATTGCGGTCTATTTTAGGAAATTCGCCGTCATTCATCCCTAACAGTGCAATGACTTTAAAGGGAATCGAACGCATCGGCAGCATCGAACAAAAAGTCAGTTGTCCACGCAAAAAACCGTTCGATGATTTACGCTCAGATACCGTGCCTTCCATCCAACTGACGATGACTTGTAATTCCACCGTGTCATGATGCACGCTGGCAACATCGGCAGATAATTCAGCCAATAATTCTTTAAGTTGTTGCAGTTCAATCGGGTCTACGTTCACTAGCAACTGGTCAGCATAATAACTCAGTTGGTTGTGCCAGTTTTTCAAAGTTTTGGCTTGTTTTAATTCCGCACTGGCTTTAAACAGCAGGTTCATAAAATCACATAAACCCCCTAATGCCGATGCAGACACGCCTTCAATATCTTTATAAGGCAGCACACCATCGACAAACTGTGCATCACTGCCCACTGCATAGCCCATTAGCAACCTATCCAACATCGCTTGCCAAGTGTTTTCAGTCAATTCTGGTAAGCCTAAGGCTTTTTTATGCTGTGCCGATTTTCCCCAGCGCACATGGGTTGAGTTTATCCAGTGCTTGATTAACTCTACATCCGCTTCCGATAAACCAAAGCTAGGATAAACCACCGCTTGTTCCAATAAATCCAACACCGTTTGCCAACCAAAACGGCTTTGACTAACGCTTAAAAAACGAATAAACGCATCCAGCGCGTGATTACTCAGCCGTAAACTACGGTCAGCAATCGCGTGTTGAATATCGCTAAATACCGCGCTGATAAACGACTCATAGTCTTGAATATCGGGCGCAATAACAACTATATCGCGCAGTTGTAAGCTGGAATCTTGTTCCAGCGCGTGTAACAACTGATTTTTTAATACTTCCACTTCACGCATTCTGGAATGGCAGGAATGAATGCTGATGGAATCATCGGGCTGTACGGTTAAGCGTGTTTCTACCGCATTATTTAAAATATCGTTTTGTAGACGTTGCAAATTATTTAGCGGCTCTTGGTTTTCCTCAAAACTTTCCAGCTCAACGGTAAAGGTAATTTCATCTTCCAATAAAATCGCCTGAAACTCTCGCCCTTGCTGCCCTAAGGTTGATAATAACGGATGTCCAATAAAGCTTTCTTCATTAACGATACGCTGCCGTTTGGTGTCTATATCAGCCCAAAAATCATTGGATGGATTGAGTAAAAACAAATGTAACTGGCAATGTTTAGATAAGCCTTCCAAATATTTTAAAAACAGCGGCGGCATGGTATTAACACCGAAAATACAAATCCGCTCAGGCAATTGCGCACTAAATGCTCCTGCTTCTGCGTTATTCAATTTATCAATGACTTGTAGCCACAATGAACCACGGTGCTTCACATCTGTTTGCTTGGTCACTTGCCGCCACAAGGCTTTTTGCCAGCGTTCAGTCGCGGTGTGATACAGCGTTTTATTCGCTTGCCAAGCCCCCAACAAATCAGGGCGCATAATTTGATATTGGTCAAATACCTTTGCCACTTGCAACGCCAGTTGATAACGTTTTAAGGCAATCGAATCGCCTGATAAATACTGTTTTAGCGGCAATAAATCCTCGTTATCTAACTGCCGTAATAAAGCTTCTAACCGCCACAACATCAAGTGTCGATCAAATGCAGCATCATTCAAATGACTGTCAATTTTATCAGCTAAGGAGCTGAAAAATTTTCCAGGGAACAAAAATTCATAATTGCCCCATACCTTAAATTCATTGGCTAGTTGTTGCGATAACCAACGTTCCATGCCCTGACTCTGAATCAAAAATAGCTCTTTTTTAAACGGCGAACTCAAGGGTGCATTGCTAATCACCGCCGTTAAATGCGCGACTAAATTTTCAGTGCGGTTGGAACTGTGCAGAATGAACATAAGTAAAGGTTCAGCATAAAAAGATTAACGCATTATAATAGCTAACAAGATTGGTATGGCGTAAATGTGGGTATCTTTAATCTATAAAGAGAATTACCTCATTTCATGTGGTCTAACTTTCGTGTATTCTGAACGTCCATCGATTTTTTAACGGTCAACTTTAAATCATGAGTATAAAATACTTAACACCCTTTTTGCTCTCAGGTTTACTGTTATCAGCCTGTGACAAAATGTCCGCCTCAAATTGCTCGTCTGAAGTGGCACATAAGATAATCGCTAAGAATCTTATTGAAACTGTTGAAAAAAAGACAGCGAGTGATAAATATAGTGACTCGGGTGAATTTATTTTTGATAAAGCGAAAACTAGAGCCTCATTAGACCAGTTACAAATCTCCGTTGACAGTGTCAGAACAACCAAAGAAGACCCAGATAGTAGCAAAAAATTTTGTAGTGCTACCTTAAAAGTTACGATTCCTACCAGTATGCTTTCTGATGCCGACCAAGGCAGAGAACTTGAGCATAAGACTAAAATTTCAGAAGCCGCCCGTGAGCTTAATATAGATAACAGTATCAATGTGTTCACTCAAAAAGACTTTGAATATAGCGTACAACCTACCGATGACGGCAAAGAATTATATGTAGAATCAGAGAATGGAATCTGGGTCAGATTGTTACACGATATTACATGGTCAGCATTATTAAAACCGAAATTAGAAGAACAAAAAGCCGCACAAGATCAGCAAAATATGGAAAGAAAACAAGAAGTCGAGCAGTTAAAACAAGAAGCCGAAGTATCTAAATTAGAAGCTGAAAAACTTCAAGCCTTACAAGAAAAGCAAGAAGCGGATAGTTTAAAGCAAGAATTGCTTGCGAAACAGGCTACTACATCGACAGATTACTATGACACATCTGATAAAATAGAATCACAAGAATTGCTTGCGAAACAGACTACTACACCGACCACCTCTCCAGAGCAAACTCTAACTAACAATCAAACTTGGACAGGTGATTGGGGAAACGGAATTATTGCCATAGTATCAAGCCAACCTTGCAAAAATATAGAGCTTATAAACCAAGACTACAATTATTTAATGACAGTAAGCATACCTATAGCCAGATTAAAAAATCCTGCTGACGCTTGGCGGGTATCAGGTGATAGAGCTATAACAATCGCTGGCTGTTGGTCTAAAAGGGATGGGAATATGATTCATGCTAAGTTGACGAGAAAAAAAGGAAGCAAGACGTGGGAACAAGATTTTAAGCTTGATGACGGAAATTGGATCGCTAAATAAGTTTGACAGCTCTGTAGTTTGGGTTAGCGTTAGCGTAACCCAACATTTGATTATCGATTTTAGGTTGGGTTACGGCTATCGCCTAACCCAATCTACAAATTTTTTTCGGTTTTAATTAGGGTGAGCAAAAAAAGCCTGCCCACCCTGCTTTATATTTTTTCATTCATCTAAGAGGTCGTTTTATACACAATCAGCAAACACTTACCATCAATGGCAACCAAGCACAGGTCATGGCTTTGTTGCGAGGTCTTTCTATTAAAGACACCCCCTATCGGCAAGCTCAGGAAGGCTTTGCCAGAGAAACACGGTGTGGATTCAAGCCCAAGCCGTGAATACTCGGTATTGTAGTTTTTGTCAGCTAGAGTAAGTGTCGCGTAGTGCTTAAATATGAATAGATACGTTGAACAGTCAGCGACCAGGAACAGCAAGAAGCCCTTTTTGTCTGCAAAAGCAAACGTCGCACCTGTGTTTATGATAATTTAATGTGAAGCCACGCCGTGTTTTTGCATACGATAAATCAAGGTATCTCTGGAAAGACCAAGCAATTTAGCGGACTTACTGCGATTGCCTTGAGTACGGCTAAGAGCTTGATAAATTAAATCCGCTTCTAAGGCATCCAAGTGTAGCCCTATTTCGGGTAAGGTGAAGTCTGTCACTTTTGGGGTGTTATTGGTTCTGATAAACTCATGAGGAAGATTTTCTGGCTCTATGATTCTACCCGCTAACAAAATACTCAGCCGCTCACAAAGGTTGCGTAGTTCACGAATATTACCTGGCCATGAATAAGCTCTCAGTATTCTTAGTGAGGCTTTACTGAACTTAGGCGCGGCTATCGAATAACTCTCAGAAAATACCCCTAAAAAGTGTTTAATCAACGCTTCAATATCTTCGGCTCGCTGTGCTAGTGGTGGCAATTCTAAAGGCACGACATTTAAGCGGTAGTACAAATCGCGTCTAAATTCACCTGCGTCTATTTGTTCATTTATATCAGTGTTGGTTGCCGCAATGATGCGCACATCGATTTTACAGGGGCTGACATCCCCTACTGCAAGGTATTCACCTGATTCTAAAAAGCGCAATAATTTGGCTTGAATGGCAATAGGCAAGGAGTTGATTTCATCGAGAAATAAAGTACCGCCATCCGCTGCGGGTAAAAGCCCCTGTTTATTGCAAGTCGCACCTGTAAACGAACCTTTTTTATGCCCAAATAATTCGGATTCAATCAGACTTTCAGGTAATGCGGCACAATTGAGGGTGATAAAGGTTTTATTGGCTCTGGGGCTTTGTTTTTGAATAGCATTGGCTAACACCTCTTTGCCTGTACCTGTTTCGCCTTTTAGAAAAACAGTGACATCCGTGCTTGCAACTAACCGCGCACTGCGAATCAGAGAATCCATTGCAGGCGATTGCCCTATGATTGTGTTGAAGTAATCCATCGTTATCTCTCGTTAATGTATTGCTGTGGTATGGTTAATAATTGCCATAGGATTAAGCCACGGCATAGCGGCTAACAACGCAAGAGCAATCATAAATAAACCGATCACTTGTTTAAATCTCGGCGTTCGAGATAGCTTTGTCAATATGCCCGTCATTATACCCATTCCCATAACGGCAGGTAAAGTCCCTAAGCCAAAAGCAAACATAGTCAACGCACTTTTACTGACATCCCCTGCGGTAGCAGAAATGGCAAGCGCGGTATAAACCAACCCACAAGGTAACCAACCCCACACCATACCAAATAGGTAGGCTTGAGCATGAGTTTTAACAGGAATTAGTTTGCGTCCATAAGGTTCTATTTTTTTCCAAAAATGCGTACCTATTTTTTCAATATAGGCAAAACGAGGAAACCAGCCAGCGATGTACAGACCCGCACTCATCATCACCAGTGCTGACAGTAATTGCAACAACCGATGTCCATGTAACTCACCAAACGGCATAATCATCAACACGCCAATAACTCCCGCTAAGCCACCTGCAATGGTATAACTCGTGACACGCCCAAGATTATAATTAAAGACATAAGGCAGTAAGCGCGTTTTATTATTGCGTATGTCTGGGCTAAGACTGAGCGTCAGAGTGCCGATAATAGAGCCGCACATACCTATGCAATGCAGGCTACTAAATAGCCCCATGGTAAAAGCAACTAAATATGAGCTGGTAAATTCAGGATCAAATGGCATGAATAATCAACTTAACTAGCTGAAAACTGGGCAAGAATCTGTGCTTGAATTTTCTCAGCCATTGCTTTGCGGTTATCAGCGTCTCGAATAGGACGACCCACAACAATATAATCCGCGCCATTTTGAAATGCCATTTCTACGCTGACCACCCGTTTTTGATCGCCTTCTTCACGATTATCGACAGGACGAATACCAGGAGTAATGACTAATAATTTATGGTCAAGTTCATTGCGCAATAATGAAACTTCTAAACCTGACGATACCACACCATCACAACCGATTTGTAATGCTCGTTTAGCGCGTGATAATACGAGAGCTTGCACATCACATTGAAAGCCTAAATCGTCCAAATCACCACGGTCTAAACTGGTTAAGGCGGTCACTGCCAACACTTTCAAATCGCCTTTTGCCTGTGCCGCCGCTTCCATAATCGCATCGTTGCCATGAATAGTGGCTAAATCCACGCCTTTACTGCTCAAGGCTTTAATCGCCCGTCCAACGGTTTCAGGAATATCAAAAAATTTTAAATCGACAAATACTTTTTTATTCTGTTGTTTCAACCAGTCAATAAAACCAAAATAATCGCCAGCCATAAATAATTCCATGCCGACTTTATAAAAAATAACCGAATCGCCTAATTCTTCGACTAACGCCCGCGCCTCTGACAAACTGGCAACGTCTAGTGCCATAATCAGACGCTCACGAACAGGAATAGGTTTAGTTGAGATAAAAGAATCAGTCATATTGGCAGAATGGTTTTAACGTGAGTTTCATTGAGCGGGCATGATAGCCTTTTTTAATTTATAAAGTCCAGCACGGTACTCTAAAATCAATGCAATCTTTAGCCTGAGTTGATGGGTATTAGCTACTACGAAAATGAATATGGTCGCTTAATGCGATGAATGGGTGCTACGAACGCGATTTTTTTTTACATCTGACATAATCCCAAAAATAATATGTGATACACCTGTGTATAAAAAGAATAACGAAAGATTGTCATCCAACTCAATATTATTGATTTTACTGTAAAAATAAATTGAACCTATCATTAAAACAAGAAAAAAACCCACAAGGATGAAGCATTCATTTTTTTTGCTGAAAAAGCAATAAGCGCAAATAATCAGTTCGGTGATCGCAAGGTAAAACAGAGTTACTTTAAAATTACTGACGAATTCGCCGTACAAGTCTTGATTAAGTTCAAAAAAAGAGTAACGATCCGATAACGACAACAGCGTACCTGTTATTAGGTAGATCACTGAAACAATAAAATTAACTGCCACTATAACATCGAGGCTGTGAAAAAATTTTGATCCCATAACCGCGTGCCTTACCAATAAAATTGATGAAAAAACACCCCTTCTACAGATTACTTAGAAGGGGGATATAGAGGAGTTTTAATATTAACGGAGAGAATCGAAAATATTGGTTATTAAATTACTATCCTATAAGATTTTTGTCAACATATAACTATACAAAATATGGACAAAAATATTACACAGCTCTATAAATAAGGCATTAATGACTTTTTTTGTTCAACTTTGTAGAAAAATTTTGATGATTTTGAAAATTTTTCAGTGATAATGCTGTTGTTTCTTGTAACTTACCGCTTAAGCTTAGCGTTTCAAGAAAAGCGTAAAACTTAATTTATCAATAGATGGACTATGCACCGTCTCCATTGAAAAAATCTGGCTGTATTTACTTGGAATCATACCAAAGTCATTCATAGTGGCGAGCAAAGTTTGATTCGCTAGCTAGCTATTGAAAAAACATGACACAATAACCCTCACTTTAACCTTAATCGTTTACTCCTAAAGACTATGGCGCAATATATCTACTCTATTAATCGGCTGGGCAAACTTGTACCGCCGAAAAAATACATCCTAAAAAACATTTCCTTATCGTTTTATCCAGGAGCAAAAATTGGCGTTCTGGGTTTAAACGGTTCGGGTAAATCCACGCTACTAAAAATTATGGCAGGGCTGGACAAAGATATCGAAGGCGAAGCGATTCCACTTAAAGGCATTAACATCGGTTATTTGTCGCAAGAACCGCAACTCGATGCGAGTAAAAATGTGCGTGGCAATGTTGAAGAAGCTGTTGCTCACATTAAAACTGCATTAGCCCAACTGGATGCTGTCTACGCCGCTTACGCTGAACCCGATGCTGATTTTGACAAACTAGCTGCTGACCAAGCGCGTTTAGAAGACATTATTAATGCCTGTGATGGGCATAATTTAGACCGTAAACTGGAAGTTGCCGCCGATGCGTTACGCTTGCCTGAATGGGATGCGGACGTAAGCAAATTATCAGGTGGTGAACAACGCCGCGTTGCCTTGTGTCGTTTGTTGCTATCCAATCCCGATATGTTGTTATTGGATGAACCCACCAACCATTTAGATGCCGAATCGGTGGCGTGGTTAGAACGATTCTTACACGATTACACAGGCACAGTGGTTGCTGTCACCCATGATAGATATTTCCTAGACAATGTTGCGGGCTGGATTTTGGAACTGGACAGAGGATCAGGTATTCCGTGGGAAGGTAATTATTCCAGTTGGCTAGAGCAAAAAAGTACCCGTTTATTGCAGGAAGAAAAACAAGAAACTTCACGCATGAAAGCTATGAAAGAGGAACTTGAATGGGTACGTTCCAATGCCAAAGGTCGTCATGCTAAGAGCAAAGCCCGTTTAGCACGTTTTGATGAACTGGCTTCTGCGGAAACTCAAAAACGCAACGAAACCCAAGAAATTTATATTCCACCTGGTCCGCGTTTAGGCGATGTGGTGATTGAAGCCGACAATGTTTGCAAAGGCTTTGGCGATAGATTATTAATCAATAACCTGAGTTTTAAACTGCCACAAGGCGGTATCGTTGGTATTATTGGCCCGAATGGCGCGGGTAAAACCACGCTGTTTCGCATGATGGCAGGCGTTGACCAACCTGATACAGGCACATTAACGCTAGGGCAAACCGTGCAGATTTCCTACGTTGACCAGTTGCGTGATGACATGAATCCCAAAAATACCGTTTGGGAGGAAGTATCAGAAGGCTTGGATATGATTACCGTCGGCACATACACCACGCCCTCACGCGCTTATTTGGGAAGATTTAACTTCAAAGGCGGCGATCAACAAAAATTCATCGGCGATTTATCAGGCGGTGAACGTAACCGCGTGCATTTAGCTAAGTTACTGAAAAAAGGCGGCAACGTCTTGTTATTGGACGAACCGACTAACGACTTGGACGTAGAAACCTTACGCGCTCTCGAAGATGCCTTATTAGCTTTCCCTGGTTGTGCAGTGGTCATCTCGCATGATCGCTGGTTTTTAGACCGTATCGCCACCCACATTCTGGCATTTGAAGGCGACAGTCAAGTCGTGTGGTTTGAAGGCAATTATCAGGATTACGAAGCCGACCGTCATCGCCGTTTGGGTAGTGATGCCGATACACCGCATCGTTTGAAATATAAAAAACTGTCTTGATACTCATAAACCTCCCTCTCATCGTTCCCACCGCTCCAGCGTGGGAACTCATCCTGCAACACTCCAGCGTTGCATGACTATGAAGACGCTGGAGCGTCAACTAAGACATCATCGTCATAACCAGCAAACTGAGGAAAATTCATACCAACACATCCCCATTGTTCATTGAGTATTCCCAGTTTGATATAACGATGAATACTGGAATACTGCCAGTCAGCAGCAAGTTTGACATAACCATGTTTGACAGGGTTATAGTGAATATAATTGACATGATGTTCATAATCTTGGTCATCACGAATTAAATGCTCCCAAAAACGGCGATGCCAGATGCCACGCTCACCTTTCAATTGACGGCTGACAGAAATACGCTCAGTAGCTTTAATCTGACGCGAAAAACCGCTTTTTATCAAACTCCAGCGGGTCGAAAAATCATCATCACCTTCTGGCAAAGTCCAAATTGCGTGTAGGTGATTCGGCATAACCACCATCGCATCAATAACAAACGGATGCTGTTGTTTCACATGACGGACGGAGGCTCTTAACAAATCCACATGAGTGACCAACAAACGACTCTTTTTTTCTGCCATATTAACGGTGAAAAAATAACAACCGCCCGCCACTCTTAATCGCCGATAACGCATGACACATACTCGCTAAAGTCATTGAAACGCCAGCGATAATGATACATCGAAATCAGATTGTTAAATGCGCTTCACTGAAAAAATCAAGGTTCGCTGTAGCACATGAGCAACACGCAATTATGACAACGGAATGTTGAGATTCGAGTTATTGAGTTGCTGGCGAGTGTGGGAAAATGTTGGGGTTCGCTATCGCTTACCCCAACGTACGCGGTGGTTTTGTTGGGTTGCCAAAAAGCGGCAACCCAACCTACGCGGCTACGAGCTTTCACAGTCTCCAGATATTGGGAACGAGGCATTAATGTAGCGGTCATTCAAGAATATCTTTTACTAAGTGTTGAATAAACATAGGAACATCTTGCTCTGGAACTTCAATTGTTTGAATATTTTTACCGAGCTTTCTTGTTATGCGGTAAATAAAGCCATCCGCATTAGAATGACTTAAGTGAACTTCACCTTTAAACAGCGAATTAACCACTTGCATATCTTTAGGAGAAAGTGCAGATAAAAGAATATCGCCTTTACTTTTCAGATGAGAATTTGGTAAGCCAAAACCACCAAAACCACCGATACGTTCAACACTTAATTGATCTTGATTTTCCACTTTCTTCTGCAACTCCTCAGCATATAAAATTTTAAAGTCCAACCTGTTTCCATGCTTTGTCCACGGCAGCAACAATAGCAGGAACAGTATTATATTTTTGACTGGCAACATGACGTGTACGATCCGCAAAATCTTTCATTTTCATATTGGGACTCGCTCCTCCAGTAACAGCTAGATACCATATCTGACCGACTTTTTCCCAGCTTTTTCCGCCAACAGATTTACAGGCGAGGTAAAAAGCAAGATTGGGTGGTCCGCTACTGTAATGAGGATCCATATTAGGCGTAATCTGTGAGTATTTGGTAGGTTGTGGAGCTAAACAATGTGTGGCCGCGGGATTCGCCATATCGCGTAGACAAGTGTAGCCTTTCGCTTTTGCTACGGATCCCATAATGTCATGACCGATGAGCCAATCTGCATGATTGACATCTTGGTTAGCTTGCCATTGACGGAACATAGAGCCAAAACAATCCGAAATACTTTCGTTCAGACCACCAGCATCGCCAGAATAGATAAGTTGGAGCGTGTGTTGAGTGACGCCATGCGTCAATTCATGACCAATAACATCGTTGCCATTAGTAAAGTCGATGAAAATTTGATTATCACCATCACCATAAATCATTTGTGAGCCATTCCACATCGCGTTGTTGTAATTAATGCCGTAGTGTATTGAAGACATCATTGTCATACCGACACCATCAATCGAATTGCGACCGAAGACTTGCTTGTAAAAATTGGCAACAGCAGTCGTTTCTTTAAATGTGCGAGAGGCTGTGAGATCAGCAGAATTGCTTGGATTAGGTACTGATACCCCTGGTGTTGTCTGATGATGTTTGCAATCATAGACTGTTACGGCAGGAAAAGCTGCAAGTGCGATAGTAGGAGCAAAGTTTCCTGCAATCATCGTACTTGTTAATTTAATAGCTTGATCGCGTAAATTGCGTAAATCCGTACTAATTCGAGCGGTGCGTGCAGAGGCATTACGAAGTTCTTCTGATAATTCAGGGTCTTTAGCAAGTTTTTCCAATATATCTTTGGGTATGATAAAGCAGGTACAGGACATGGTCGGACTCCTTAATCTAAACGAGGATTCAAGAATAAATTTAATTTCAGAATTTATTACAGTCTAATCAAATTTATAAACACCCCAGCGATTCTATGCACACCTTACTGGAGCGGCAAAAACTATGCGCTTCTACCACAGATAATTCAAGTTATTTTTCAAAAAACCTCCCCAAATACCGCCCAGTATACGATTTCTCTAACCTAGAGACAGTCTCAGGCGTACCCTCAGCCAGCAACAACCCGCCACCATCGCCGCCTTCTGGCCCCATATCAATAATCCAGTCAGCGGTTTTAATCACGTCTAGGTTATGTTCGATGACGATGATGGTGTTGCCGTGATCGCGCAAAGTATGCAACACCCCTAACAATTGCTTAATATCATGAAAATGTAAGCCTGTGGTGGGTTCATCGAGAATATACAGGGTGTTGCCTGTGTCGCGTTTTGCCAGTTGTTTGGCGAGTTTGACCCGTTGTGCTTCGCCGCCTGATAGGGTGGTGGCGTTTTGTCCGAGGGTGATGTAGCTTAAGC
>JBAXNR010000068.1:0-25109 GCA_037133675.1 Methylococcales bacterium | reverse complement strand
CCTCTTCGTCCTCTTCGTCCTCTTCGTCCTCTTCGTCCTCTTCGTCCTCTTCGTCTTCTTCGTCCTCTTCGTCTTCTTCGCTTTCAGACTCCTCAGAAGACTCTTCGCTAAATTCTTCACTTTCCATTTGCCAAGATTCCATCATTTCAAACAATGAGCTGCTTTCACTTTCTGAGAAGCCATCTATGCTGACCACACTTTGAATATCAAGCATAATTTTCGCCAACATTTCATTGGAAAAATATTCCCCCAATAGGGTCACAGATTCTTGAATCAAGGTGATATTGGTTATATCTCTTACCGCATAGCGCAATATTTTTTCCGCGCTCATGTCTACACCCAACTTTTCAATAGTTGTAGTCATATAAAGTGCAATAGCATCATATTCTTCGTCGCTTAAATCGCCATCCTGACTTGCGGCGTAAAGAAACAATAACGCAATACGGTATTCCAAGGAATAATCGCCCATCGCGTCCAACATAGTGCCATAATCGTCTTCGCTCATGTTCGCTAGTTCGGATTCGTAATCCCCCACTACCGATTCATCGCTGTCATCCCAATATTGCTGATTATTAAAGTCAGTGTTATCTAGTTGTTTGATAATCCATGAATCGCCATCATTAAATTTAGGATTCACCAAATAGTCATAAGGAATATAACAATAACCTTTATCACCCCAGCCTTCGCCCCATGAATTACGCACGATAAAGACTTTATCTTTATCTGAATAACCGACAGCTAACATCGCATGACCACCGTGTGATGCGCGTGATGCTTCGGTATTAGAAGGCATCGGTACAACACCTTTTTTACGTTGTTTATCAAATGACTTGTATAAATTAATGCCGAAAATAATCGGATAGCCCTCGGCTAAACTGTTTTTCCACGCAGCCAAATCAGTGGGTACTGCTGCCATATCTTGAACTAAAAACGCCGCCGCTTCATCGTAGTTTTCTTTATAAGGTTCATCATTGACAATTTTTGGATCAAACGGATAGTTTGCTTCTGCACACGCACCGTATTGTTTTAAACCTTCAATAGCATGTTGAATATAACAACCACTATCTTCTATGGGGTTGCCATCCGAACCAACATAGCGACCGTTGTAATAAATAAACATCCGACTGACATCATAATCTTCACCCGTGTGCATTTTGGCCAAATATTCATACGCACCTGCGACCGCATTGGCAACACAACTACTGGTTTGTTCTTGATCTTCAACAGGCGTTAAATGCTTTCTTAAATCAACTTTAGGCGGTAATTCAGATTCTTTATAGCGGTTTGCACTGTATTTTTTTGTATCCGCATTGGGTTTTGCAGATTTATAACCTTTAAGACTACGCTGACTACCATCAGCACGTTCAAATGTAAAATCACTCATAAATGACCTATTAAAGATAAAAAAGAAGGGAGGAAAAGAAATAAGCTTGGAAAGCGCGTGAACAATAGAACAAACGTGGTGGAAGCGCAAATTGTTTTGTTATTACCTTCGATGAATGAGACAGGAATACTGTCAAAATTCACAGATGTTGCCATCCATGATTACTTTTGATTTTAAGATTTTCTTCGGTTTTTCAAAAACAATCCGCCCTATTGACTGAATACAAGCTGCCTTAAAACGACTTGTTATTCCACGTTGAACATTAAAAATACATTAGCTATTCACATTAAATAAGATAGTGCTAGACTTCAAGGCAGTCATCGATTCTAAAACGGCTGGTTTTATTGTGATCGATTTATTAACTTATGGAGCGTTTACCATGCAAAAAACCTTTTTAACCGCCATTTTTAGCACTGTTCTAGTTCTATATGGCTGTGCAGTATCAACAACCACGATGAATGTACTTCAAGATGACACAAAATTCGATGCAGTTAATGTTGACAGCATAGCCCCTTTTATTACGTCAGGTGCTTATGTACAAAGAGCTAATAACCTATTTGTTTTATTCGATGCCTCAGCATCAGCAACTGAAGATTATGCGGGTGTTGGATATAAAGCGAATAATGCCCCGACAAAACTTGAGGTGCAAAGAGAAATTTTACACAGAATGAATACAACCATTGCTAATTCTGCATCGGCGTTGAAATTGGCAGATTTCAAAACCAGTATTCGTAGTTTGGGCTATGGCGATTGCAATGGCTATGGCAACCGCTACACTGACTTGCACCAAGCCCCCACCCTTTATACAAAAGCTGCATTTGATAGCGCGACAGATACCATAGCTTGCTCTCATGGTCGTTCACATATCGGCAGGGTACTCATTAAAAATGACGATAACGTTAATCCAGTCAGTGAGTTACTTGCTAATGATCATGACCAGTCTGTTGATGGGGATTTAAAGGACGTTCAAGGTAATATCTCGTTGGTCATCATCAGTGATTTATCAAAAAACAACACCGCGAGATTCGCCGCAGCTATTCTCCCCGAATATCTTAACCCAGACTTAGGCAAAGATGACGAAAATGCGATTAAAGCCCTAAGACAAAAATATGGCGATAGATTATGTGTGTATAACATTTGGATGGACAGCAACAATAAAAGTCAAGTAGAAGGCGGTGGCAATGAAAGCGAAGCATTTAGTACGAAAGAGATGATGTACTCAGCAGATAATCCAGCTAATTGCGGTGGTGCGAGTGCTTTTACAGCTGAAAGAGTCGCTGAAACTGCGGGTATGCAAGATTTTATGCGTGCCGCACTGTTGTCACCTGTTCCCCCAAAACCCCCAGTCGATTGCTCGCAACTGGACTCAGATCATGACGGTGTCAACGATTGTAATGATAAATGCCCAAACACCTTGCCAGGTACGCAAGTCAATAAATTAGGATGTTGGATTGTAGATATTAAATTTGATAATGATCGTAGTGAAATCAAACCACAATACTACGCGCTACTTAATAAGTTGGCCGTTGATATTTCGACACACTTCCCTAATCTAACACTGGAAATACAGGGACATACCAGTAGCACCGCATCAGCAGCGTATAACCTACGTTTATCAGATCGACGTTCTAAGGCAGTGACTGATTATCTGAATAAGAGAATCATAAGCCCACATAAACTTGTTCCACATGGTTATGGGCTAACTCGACCCATTGATACCAATGAAACAGCCGCAGGACGTGCTAATAACCGCAGAGTACAAATAGAAGTTTTGCAACAATAAAGTCTAGCGTTATCGTGCAGTAAGCCATAAACCTGTCAGGTTTTTAAAACCTGACAGGTTTTTTTTAATCACGTTACAAGGCAACGTTTCTACGGGTGTAAGCTTAGGGTTATTTTTAACGTGCTTGAATGAGTTTTTATGACAGATAATCCACTTGACACTGATTAGCCCAGTGGCGAGGGAATTGACAAGCAAACTATTCACGGCGGCAATTAACACAGCAACTCCAAATTTGCAGCACACGATATTGAATTGCTTGGTAGTGGGTTAAACCCACTAGCCTAAGGTGTTCCCCCTAACACTGCCAAATCAGCACTGCGTAAGTTGGTGAGTAACATTTCCCCATCAGCGGACACTCTAAACTCACCATAACGTGCGGCTTGATATTGCTGTGCTTGCCCCTCTTCAAAGAAAAACGCATTGGTAGCAAACTTTACTTGGTCGTTGCGCGTGCGATATTTCAGCACTGCTTCATTAGTAGCGAGTGGCGTAGTATCAGCGAATCGTTTGAAGCTGGCTACACCATGCTCATTCAGTGCGACAACTAACATCCCGTCTTTGCTTTCTGCATTTTGTCTATTTGGAAAAGCCGCGTTTACCAGCGCAAAGTTTAACGCCATATAATCGCCTTGCATCAATGAACGCGGATCAACGGGAACAAGTTCAAGCAACACCACACGACCATGAGTGCGTAGCTGTTCACGCTGATAAATGTTGACATTGACAACGACCAATAAAAGTACCCCCGTCAAAACTACCATTAGTTTACGCATTGTCGCTCTCCTCAGTATCGATTAACGGAAAGTATTTTTGCAATCCCATTCTCACACTCAACAACACTGCACCTGATACCGCCAATATCATCGATTTAAACAATAAGGTGTTTTGTAATTGGTAGTAGTAGTGGGAAATAAATCCGCCCAATGCCAGCAATCCTAACCCCATCAACACACGATTACCTGTTGCAAATCCCAGTAGCAAAATTAACAATGCGGTCGCCATACCGTGGGCGACAAATGACAACGCACCCAACAATAAAGCCGCGCCTATCGCTATCATGCCAACAGAACTACTGAGCGGGATTTTTTCTCTATCCAATAGGCGTTTGACTACCCATAACAGCGTGATGATAATTAATGATGTACTAATCAGTGCCGCGTGAAGCACCAACCAACTAGGTTCATTGCGTAACCATAGAGTCCATAATTCAACACTGAAAAAATGTAACGTTTCGATTGCCAATAATGCCAAAACCAGCCCATAACCTATGGGTCGCCAGAGTTTTCCATGCTGTAGCCAATACCATTCGTTTGACCAAATAATGGTAAAGCCTATCGCCGCGATACCCGATGCAAAGCCGACTATATGTAGATGAAACAAAGCAGACGTTAACGCCAGCATTGCACTCAAGCTAGTTAACACACGATGAATAGCGTTTGGAATAACTAATGCTAACAAGGCTTGAAAAGCAAAAATGATGAAGCTCGCTGTCACCGTATCGGAATGAAAACCGTCAAACAAGCCAAACATAAATAAGCCTTGTCCTGCCATACTCACCGCTAAGCCAAATTGCGCACCAAAATCACTGTCTCCTAACCAGCGAAACAGTCCAAAGGCAGCAACACAAACCAATAGCCCGACAATCAGCGAGGCTTCCGCACTGTTTATGATTTCTGCAAAGCCAGCGGCAACAAAGCCAAACAGAAATAAAGCCCCAATCCAGCCCGCTACGCCTAGCATGGCGCGAACATACCACGGTGATGTAGTCTCACTAATAGCTGGCAACTCACCTGTTACCAAACCTTGTTGTTGCAACTGTTGCCATAATTGCTGTGTTGTTAGCGTATTCATGTTTGCTCCTCATTGCCGACTGACTTCAACCAAAAACCACCCACGGCAGAAAGTCCGATAATAATCAGACCAATAAACAAAAAAGCACCGCCCTCGTCATGCTTAAGCATCTGCTTAGACAAGTAGACAGTAATCACAATAATGGCACTCAGCATACCCGCCGCCAATACGAACACATCTTTAGAAAGATGACGATAAAATAGATATGCAACCACCATCCAGACTAAATAAACCAGCAATGCCGTTATTCCGCTATGCTCATCAAAATCCAAAATTGCCCACGTTGCCAGTATCGAAATTAAGCTACCACTGGCAACTGCTAACAGACGTACCGACCAGCGTTCACGCAACCAACTCACACCAAGTAGTGCTGCCGTTTCCCAAACACACAACGCCAGCGTGTTCAAAATAAACAACGCCCACATTATTTGATCGCTATCAAATAACCAACCAAATAAACCACCAAAAGTTTGATAATACAAAACAGCAGCCATATTAATTAAGCCTAGCCAGAACAACCATAACGGCGCAAAACAACACACCGCCACCCAAGGAAATACCGTAATCGCCCACACAGTAAATAACTCGTAAGTATCCGCGCCTGTCTGATAAGTTTGCCCAACCAATGCTAACAACGCACCAACCAATAAAGTATCAAACAACAATGTTGCTTGCCCTGCAATATGATTAATATCAAATCGCCAATACAGTACAAGGCTTGCGATAATCAAAACCTCCACCAAACCAAATTTGGCAAATAGCCCCATTGCTTGCCAGTTGTAGGCGAAAAAGAAAATGACAGCAGTCGCGCAACAGATAGCCCCCAACCATAAGGTCAACTGATTAAAAAATTCGCGCCAATCCTTTCTATCGGGATGCAAACCAGCTAGACGCAATGCTGTTGGTAATGCCTCAGTTTGCAAGCGTCCTTGCTCTATCCATTCCAGAATTTCTGTACGAGTATCGCTCATGATCGCGCTCCGTTTGGTTATAAGTACTTAACGATAAATCAAAATGTAGTGTTTTGGCTATAAG
This sequence comes from Methylococcales bacterium, assembly GCA_037133675.1. GTDB lineage: Bacteria > Pseudomonadota > Gammaproteobacteria > Methylococcales > Methylomonadaceae > UBA4132. Next base: position 19,056 of record JBAXNR010000068.1, on the reverse strand, counting down.
ATTGTTTATAGATAACATCGCTACAAGGCTTAAGTAGCCACTCAAAAGAAAACGCAGGAGTAAAACAGCTTTAGCTGTTTACCGCCAATAGCTAAATAGACTGTGAAAGTATTCATAATTTCAAGCAAACTACGTTATTAGACGCAACAATATTCAAACCCGTCATTCTGGCATGGATGCCAGAATTCAGTGCCAAGGATGGTAACATTATGATTGTAAAAGATATTGCACTGCACACGATTTCAAAACCCTCGCTACGCTCTCCCTGTGACTGGATTCCAGCATCCATGCTGGAATGACGGCGTTTTTTTGCTGAATGGCGAATACGTTCACAGTCTCTAAAGCTATTGAACTCCATCATGAATGTTAAAGAAATATGCTTAGCTACCTGTCATGCCATTCTAAGGTTATACTAAGCTTCAAAATAATCATCTACTAAGTTCGCGCTATGTTCAAAAAACTCATTAAAGGTTATGAAGCTATTTACAATAGTGCTTACATCAGCATTCTGTTTGTTTTCGTGAGCATCATTCCTGCATTTATCTTGTTTTGGGCATTTGATAGTTCTGGGGAAATAATTTTTAAAGAATCTGCTTACATTCAGACCGCTAAATTTGGTGGGGCATTCGCTGGATTTTTGATAACTTTTCTTATTTTGATGTGGCAACACAAAAAAATTGGCGAACAGCCAGCAGTATTAGCTATCACTGGTACGGTTTACGACGATAAAGGCAATGTGTTAGAAAATGCTGAAATTTTCATTGAAGGCGATACACGATCAACTAAAAGCAATAGAAACGGTTTTTTCACTTTAGAAATTAATCCCAACTTAACGGAATGGCTTTTAATCGTCAGTTATGATGGTTCAAGTGAGCATATATCGGTAAGTAAAAACCAGCTAAACAAACCCGTCCGTATTAAACTCAAAAAAAAACCGTAACGGCTGTCATTTCAGCCGATGATCCAAAACTTTACGCCGAACTCTCCCGTATACCCAAACCCGCCAGCAATCAATTCATCGGACGCAGTGTTGAATTAGCAACTCTGCATCAAGCATTTAACAACCGCGCCCAAACTGGCATCGTCGCAATTATTGCCGATGGCGGTATTGGTAAATCGGCATTGACCGATGAATGGATAACCGCTTTAAAACAAACCAATTACGGCGGCATTAAGCGCGTATTTGCGTGGTCGTTTTATTCGCAAGGCTCACATCAAAATACCTTTTCCAGTTCACAAGACTTTTTTACTCACGCCTTGCCGTTTTTTGGTTTTGATAAAGACCTGCCGCAGGATGATGTGGACAAAGCACGGGCGTTGGCGCAGTGTTTAACGCAACAAGCGGTGCTGTTGTTACTGGATGGTTTAGAACCCTTGCAACATCCTGTCGATCAACACGGCGAAATGGCGGATGTGGGCATGAAAGAATTTTTATTGCAACTGCATCACCATCGTCATGCGCAAAGCTTTGTGTTGATTTCCTCACGACAAGCGATAGTCGAATTGGAGGGGCGTGAGGATTATCAGGAACTTGTCCTCAATACCCTAAACGAAATCGATGGCGCGGCATTATTACACGCCTTAAAAGTAACAGGCACAAACGCAGAACGGCAAGCGGTCAGCCGTGATTTACACGGTCATGCCTTGAGTCTGGTGTTATTGGCTGAATTATTAAGGCATTATCATAAAGGCGATATTCGCTATGCACGCGAACTGCCACCTTTAGTGTCAGAAGATGAAGACGATAGACCTGCGAGGTCTTCAAGACCTCGCAGGTCTGTCAATCACGAACACGCCAAACGGGTGTTGAGTTATTACGATAAACTCATCAGCGATAACGAACGCCGTTTTATGTACTGTTTAAGTTTGTTTGACCGTCCGATGCACTGGCAGGAAAAAAATGCCTTGTTTGCCAACGCTGAATACGCCTTGCCATTAGCCGCCTTGTCTGATTCTGATTGGCAGGAATTACAAGCGGGTTTAGAGGCTAAGGGTTTGTTGCTTAAAAACGCAGACTCAGGACTGGCAGTCCTAAATCAGCACCGCACACAATGGGATACTCATCCGCTGATACGTCAATTCTTCGCCACGCAATTTAAGCAACAACAGCCCGACGCTTTTCAACAGGCGCATAGAGTGTTGTTTGAGTATTTTCAAACCGTCCCCACCCAAGACCAGCCCGACACCTTAGCTGATTTAGAACCGCTGTATCGGACAGTGCTACATGGCTGTTTGGCGGGAGAATATCAAAAAGCTTTGTATGATGTTTATAGGGAGCGTATTTTGCGTGGTAATGAACATTACAGTTGGCACAAACTTGGTTCTTACAGCCAAGAATTAATCGCTCTCTCAGCTTTTTTTCCGCAAGGTTGGTTAGAACCTGTTAATTGTGACTTAACCGAATATGAGCAAGGATGGTTGTTGGGTCAAGTTTCATATTGCCTAATGTCTTTAGGACGTTTAGCAGAAGCAGTAAAACCGAATAAAAATGCTGCATCTTTGGCCGAAAAACTATTAGATTGGAACAATGCGGCAAGATCATTAGAAAACATCATCGATTTATTACTATCTTTAGGTAAGCTTCATGAAGCAGAAATTACCGCCCATCAAGCCATAGACTATGCTCAGCAATCTGAGGATAAAATTTGGAAGGAGGAAAGTTATTGTAAATTAGCCACAGTATTACACCGATTAGGTCAATTAAAACAGGCTCAAAACCTATTTGCGCAAGCAGAACAGTTACAACAACAAAAGCGGAATAACTACTCTTATTTAATTTCACTGTATGGCGCACAATATTGCGCTCTGTTGTTGGACATTGCTAGCGATTGGGATGACTTTAAGCAATTATTTGAACGAGGATATTATGGACTAAGCATCTCAGAGCATAATAACTGGCTTTGGATTATAGCCTTCGACCATCTTACTCTTGCCCATACACATCAAGCTTTGCAACAAAATAAAGCGGCTAGTAGCGAATTTGATACCGCTATAGCAAAAATACAAGAAGCAAGAAAAGTTGAATACATTCCACAATTCTACCTCGCCCGCGCCAGCTTTCACCTCAGCCAAAACGAGTTAGTTAAAGCCAAAGACGATATTGACACCGCCAACCAAACCATCACCCGTTGTGGTATGAAACTGTATGCAGTCGATGCCGCGTTGTTACTAGGGCGTTATTATCTGGCAATGAACAACAAAACCAGCGCACAAAGCTATTATGACCAAGCGGCAATGTTGATAGCTGAAACAGGCTATCATCTGCGTGATAAAGACCTGACTGAGTTAAAACGTGGGTTGTAGTTGGTAGTGGGTTAAATCTGTTACACATGACTGCCAGTCCTTTAAAGAACTAGCGGTCATTTTTACCCCGTTTGCGGATTTTATTCGAGCTACAAAATGGGCAATTATGTCCACTTTTTCAATGTAACTTCCTGATTATGCTGTAAGCTTTGCTTTTATCGATTAACAATTGAAGAGGTAGTAACCTTTGTTGCTAGTTAGCTCCATAAAAATAAACAAAATAAATCAATGTGTTGTGATTAAAACATTTTTTTGTTTACAGCGATTAGAAGGGAATAGGAGTCAAAAAGCTTCAGCTTTTTACAAATCAGCAATAGCTAAAGCTATTGGAATCCATTAAAAACAATAGCTTAATGTTTTAGCTGCTTAATTTAAACTAACACCAAAGGTTTATACAGTAATTAACGCACTTAATTGACAGGGCAATATCATGAACCGATCTGTGATAAATGAATTTTGGGGCGGCTTAGCCGCTATGCTGGTTGCTTTACCTGCCGCCATTGCTTTTGGCGTGTTAGTTTATTCAAGCATTTCACCGCAGATGATTGGTGAAGGAGCTTTTGTTGGCATAATGGGCGCGGCTGCATTGGGCTTAACCGCGCCACTGTTTGGTCGAACGCCAGCGTTGATTTCTGCACCCTGCGCACCTGCGGCGGCTATTTTGTCCGCGCTGGCGGTGGATTTAATAGGGCAGGGCATAGAAATTGGACGAATTTCTGGCTTATTAGCGTTAACTGCTTTGTTCGCGGCGTTGTTACAAATTCTTTATGGGCTGTTAAAAGGCGGGCAGCTTATTAAATACATTCCTTTTCCTGTCGTTAGTGGTTATTTATCGGGGGTGGGGTTGATTATTGCGATGGGGCAGTTCCCTAAATTACTGGGTTTACCAAAAGGCTTGGGGCTTTGGCAGGGTGTGCAGTCGCCCGATTTATGGCAACCGACGGGTATTGTGGTCGGCGTGGTAACAATTGCTGTTATGTTAATTACGCCGCGTGTAACGCAAAAAATTCCTGCGACTATTATGGGTTTAACAGCGGGCATTGTTAGTTATTTTGTAATAGGTTTATGGGTACCTGCCTTATTGTCACTGGATGCTAATTCGTTGGTGGTTGGTACTATTTCGGCCAACAGCTCTTTTTTAGCAACGGTTAGCGGACGCTTTGCCTCTATCGCACAGATACAGCTATCTGATTTGCGCTTAGTTGCTCACTCAGCGGTGGCTCTGTCTGCACTATTGTCTATTGATACTTTGAAAACCTGTGTGATATTGGATTCGTTGACTAAAAATCGTCATAACTCTAATCGTGAATTACTAGGGCAGGGCATGGCTAATCTGATGGCGTTTATAACAGGCGGGATGTCAGGCTCTGGCACAATGGGACCCACGTTAGTTAATGTCAGCAGTGGTGGTCGCAAAACCTTATCAGGTTTTATTGAAGGCGGCTTGGTGGTATTGGCATTAGTGGTGTTATCTCCGTTAATTGCATGGGTGCCGATTAGTGCCTTAGCAGGTATTTTGTTAGTGGTCGCGTTTAGAATTTTTGACTGGCGTTCCTTTCGTCTACTCCAACATAAAGAAACGCGTTTTGATTTTATAGTGATTGCCGCTGTGGTGGTGGTTGCTGAAACAGTGGGGTTGATTTCGGCTGCTGCAACAGGTGTGGGACTGGCGATTTTATTATTTATTCGTGATCAAATTCGTATCTCGGTGTTACGGCAACGGGCAACACTGAAAGACGTGTCTTCTAAAACTTATCGCCTCGAATCAGAAAATGCCATTTTACAGGCACACGGAGATGAAGCGGCGGTTATCGATTTACAAGGCAATTTATTTTTTGGCACGACAGATCATTTATTTACTCAACTAGAAGCTGATTTAGCTACCCAAAAATGGCTATTATTTGATATGCGCCGTGTGCAATCTTTGGACTATACCGCCACCCATTTATTTACCTTGATGCAAGATAGATTGAAAGAGCGTGGCGGTGAATTGCTATTTAGTGGAATGCCATCTAGTTTACCCAGTGGACAAGACCTGCAACGCTACATGAAGGACGTAGGTTTGTTGGATGGACAAAATGGCATTCGACTTTTTGAATCGAGGGATGAGGGATTGGAGTGGATGGAAAATCGTATTCTCAACGAATCAGGCGAGTTTGAAAAGCCAGATGAACAAACTTTAGACCTTAAAGACATTGAATTGTTACGCGAAATGGATGAGTCAACCCTGAATGCGTTGCGCCTGTGTGTGCATGAACTAGCCGTTCGTGCAGGAGAGAATGTATTTACAGTAGGCGATAGTACCGATGACATTTTTATGATTCGGCGTGGCACGGTGCGTATTTTGCTACCATTAAAAGGTGGTAAATATCACCATTTAGCGACTTTTTCGCAAGGCGATTATTTTGGCGAAATGGCATTTCTTGATTATCACCAACGCTCTGCCAATGCTATAGCTAAAACCGATTGTGAGCTTTATGTGTTATCGAGAAAAAAGTTTAATTTGCGTGTCTATGATAATGCAGTATTAGGAGCGCGGGTTTTTGCGCGTATTGCCAGTGCGATTTCAGCACGTTTACGACAAGCTGATAGTGAACTTTCCGCGTTGGAAGATCATTAAATAAAACAACAGCACAAGGCTTTTGCCTTGTGCTGGTTAAATGCTTTATTCAGCGGCTTTATCGGCTACTTTAAGTAACCAGCCAGTTTCTTCGTGACACGTCCCTTCACTCGCTTTAGCTCGCGCATTTAATCTGACAAATTTACCCGTGTATTCGGCGGGTAATTTAGCGTTAATTTTATGAAAACTATTATTGCTTTCGATGGTAAAGGCAATGGCTTTATCTTTTATGGACAGTTTAATACTGTCTGTACTGGTCCACGCAGGTACTTTAAAGCTAAACTCCGATTCAGGAGCAACTTGATGCTGTTCAGGTGCTTTGTATTCACTCAGGGTAAAATCAGTAAACTTTGGTTTATGACATTCTTTTGCCAATTCGTCAGGGCTATAAGCGAAAGCCGCGCTATTTGCCAACATGATTACAGTCAGCACTATCGATTTTGTTATGTTCATCCTCATTCCTCACATAAAGCATACATTATTGTTATTTTCTGGTAACCGCCGCCACTTTAAATATTTTTGAAATGAAATTCAATAGATTCATAGCCTGATAAAAATCAGGGGAATACGCGCTATTGTTTATGCTTGCCACAAAACCCAGCGGGTCTTGTACAATATAAACACAATAATTTTTAAAGAGAGAGTCGCAAACATGGCAGAAAGTTTGAATTATAAAAGTGCAGGTGTTGATATTGCCGCAGGGAATGAATTAGTTGAACGTATCAAACCGATTGCAGCAGCAACACGCACGGCAGGAGTTATGGCAGGGCTAGGCGGTTTTGGTTCAATGTTTGAATTACCCTTAGACCGATATAAACAGCCCATTTTAGTCTCTGGAACAGACGGTGTAGGTACAAAACTTAAACTGGCTATCGACTTAGATAAACATAATACCGTTGGCATTGATCTAGTGGCAATGTGTGTTAATGACATTATTGTCCAAGGTGCAGAGCCGTTATTTTTTCTGGATTATTTTGCCACAGGTAAATTGGATATCGATACTGCCGCCGCTGTCATTGAAGGCATAGGCAAAGGTTGTCTGTTAGCAGGCGCGGCATTAGTAGGTGGTGAAACCGCCGAAATGCCAGGTATGTACGCTGATGGTGAATATGATTTAGCGGGCTTTTGTGTCGGTATCGTCGAAAAAACCAAAGTGATAGACGGTAGCAAAGTGCAAGTGGGCGATAAATTGATCGGCATCGCTTCTTCAGGACCTCATTCCAATGGTTATTCGCTGATACGCAAAATTATCAGCCACAGTAATGCTTCATTGGACGAGGCGTTTGCCGATAAAACCTTAGGTGAAACTTTATTAGAACCAACCAAAATTTATGTCAAATCCTTGTTAGCCTTACTAGAACAAGTGGATGTTCATGCCTTAGCGCATATTACAGGCGGGGGATTAACCGAAAATTTACCGCGTGTTTTGCCAGCAGGAATTGATGCTAATATTAATTTACAAGCGTGGCAATTTCCACCCATTTTCCAATGGCTGCAACAACAAGGCAATGTCACGCTGGCTGATATGCTTATCACCTTTAATTGCGGCGTGGGTATGATTGTTTGTGTCGCCGCTGAGGATGAACAAATCACCTTGGATAATTTGACCGACTTAGGTGAAACGGTTTTTAGCCTTGGCGAATTAGTCGCTGCTAACGGCAAGCCTAAAGTAAATTATTTGTAAGTTATTTACAGCTCAAAAACGCCCCGTTTACGGGGCGTTTTTGTTTCTGCAACAGTAGAAGGGTGAGTAGTTACGAAAAATTAATAATCTATGGGCAATAAAAAGCCCCCGTCTGTTTTGCAACATCGTGAGGGCTTGGGTCGCTTGAAAGCGGTGCCTACGGAAAATCATTCCATTGGTATGATAAGCGAGTAGGCTATAGTTGGTTACACTATGACTATAGACTACCCACAAGGACGCAAATGAGCAAGAAAATTTTAGGATTAGATTTAGGCAGTAATTCAATTGGTTGGGCATTGCTGGAAGAACACGAGGGCAAACCCGATAAAATCATCAAATTAGGCAGTCGTATTTTTACCAAAGCCGTCGAAGAAAAAACACCCACTCCCAAAAATGTAAAACGCCGCAATGCACGATTAACAAGGCGAATCACCCAGCGACGAGCTAGACGAAAATTGCGAATGCTCAATTATCTCGTCAAGCTCAATCTATTACCGCCAGAGCTTACCAACAATCCCACCCCTGAAATTATCCTCAACGATTTAGGCAATCCTTATGCCTTACGCGCCAACGCGTTAGACCACGCGCTAACGCCATTTCAAATTAATAACATTCAGTAATTAACTTATCCCAAAAGCTATTATTAGCTCGCCACTGTGAATAGTTTCTTGAATTTCCTTGAAACATACCACTATCAAAAAAAACGTCTCCCGTTTTTACCCATTTAATCCACACGTCAAAACGAATAGGATTGCCGAATGCAATTTGCGTATAAATCCCGCCTTGCTTTACACATTTAAACCATCCCTTCTGATTGAATTTATTTTCTAATTTAGTTCTAATCGAATTTTCATTCCACTTAGCCAATGTCAGATCTTCTTTTTGTAGCAATAGAGGAATAATCTCCTTTTTGTTGGCGCGGGTATCTTTTGAAAAACTGTAAACAGCGCGGATGTTATTTGCACTAATTTAATAATTAATACGCCACAAACTGTTTTGATAATGCTCAGTAAAGGCTTCAGGAGTCCACTCCATTTCTACTTCATCCAAACCCGTATCATAAACAACACCTGCTTGCATAATGACATAATGAGTGACAGTGATTCCTCCCAATAGGAGTGAACACGCCGCCGAGTCCTCAACAAACTCATCACCATTGAGAATGTCGATAAGTTGTTGTGTTGTGACCACTCGACCTATTTCTGATTCATCAAAACAGTCCTCTACGTTTTCGAGCTTGAAAACAAAATAATTTTCGTCAATTTCAGCATTAGTTTGATTAGTTTTAATCAACCCATTCATAATGCTATTAAGACTCTCTGTCATCATATCCTCATCCAATCGCGTATTAAACGCGACTAGGCACTGGTATTTAAAGTGATTAGGACAATGGTTATCGGGTAGTTGTTTAAGAATGGCTGTAAATGCCATAATGCCTCCATTAAAAATATTTTATAATAGCGATAGATAAAATTATTCAAGTTGATAAATAATTTTTTAAATTAATTTCCTAAAAATATTATATTTCTATGATACTCTAAAAAATCATTTGAAGGAGCGAATTTTCTTGGATTATTTATATTTTTACTATTAAAAACACCAAAATATCTATCAAATGGCACTATATTTATCTTCAATAATTCTTTTGAAAAAATAACTCTTAACATATTATCAATAGAAATAAGTCCTCTATCAAATGCTTTGTCATGAATAGCGCATAAACATAAACCATTGTGTGGATTAAGTCGCTCTGCTGTATTTTTAGACCAAGGAATAATGTGGCTTGCAACAAGCAACGGCGCATAGTTTAAGTCACAAATGACACAAGTTTCATCATAATTCGACAAAACCATTGCTCTAAAGAAACCTTGATTAACCCTCTTTTTTACAGCTACTATTTTATCTTCACCAATTTTTTCAGTTATATTAACAATTTCATCTTCTGTATCTGAAAAATAATTATTGCTATAATACTCATAAAGCAGTTCACTTTCTAATAATAGTTTGTCCCAGTTATTATTAAATTCATTAAAAATTTCTTCATCAAGTTTCGAGTGGTTAGACATTCCCTTGATTCCTCTTTTTTTTAATTCTGGGTCTAAACTTGAAAAATTCACAAGTTTTAATGCTATAGATGAGGGAGTTCTGTTAATAATTTTTGATAAATTAATTATATCTGGATTACGACTATGTAATTTTCCAAATGGAAGTTTACAATACAGGTTAAATGCTACAAGTAACTCTTTTCTAGTCCAATTTTTTCTCATAACTTATTTGGCATTTAATTTTAAACAGTGATATGTGCTGCCTACAATCTATCCGATAAGGTGCAATATGTAAACGGGTTTTCCTTGTCAAGCCTTTTCACAAGCGGGTTTGAAAAACGGATTTAACGATACTCGTGGCACGATGTTTTTTGAGATTCAGCGAATTATCGCGGAAAAACGCCCTAAAGCCTTCATGTTGGAAAATGTTAAGCAATTACGCGGTCACGATAAAGGACGTACTTTGCAAACCATCCTAGATATTTTAGAAGGGCGTAATGAACAAGAAATATCGTTAGATATTCCACTGTCTGAAGAGACGCGCAACGCGCTATCGAATCGACTTAATTATCAAGTATTTCACAAAGTTTTAAGAGCCGCAGATTTTGGCATACCGCAAAACCGTGAGCGTATTTTTATAGTGGGATTTAATCGAGATTATTATCAGAATGTAAACTTCTCGCAATTATTTGATTTTCCGACTCCGCTATTACACCCAACAAAGCTTGGTGATATTTTAGAAAATCCAGTATTAATCAATGAAAAATATACCATTTCAGAAAAATTATGGGTCGGTCATCAACGTCGAAAACAAGAGCATTTGAATAAGGGCAATGGCTTTGGATATTCGCTTTTCAATAAAAACAGTACCCATACAAATACCTTGAGCGCGAGATATTACAAAGATGGCAGTGAGATTCTAATTGACCAAAGTGACACAAAAAACCGCCCGCGCAAACTAACACCTAGGGAATGTGCGCGGTTACAAGGTTTTCCAGAAAATTATATTGTTGATGCTGTGTCAGACGTTCAAGCCTATAAACAATTTGGCAATTCAGTTACTGTTCCTGTGATTCGTGCCGTTGCTACACAATTATTAATGGCAATGAATACAGCAGAGGCACTATCAGGAGTTAATGAGTGATGCTGCACCCGTAAGATGCACAAGTGTAGGATGGTGAAATCCATCCTACGAAACTACCCAACAATACAGCCAACTATAACCTCCCCGCAAACCACAACGATAAATATGTTGGCATTCATCTATAATGAGTGCAATCAACTATAGCCTACCCGCAAATCAGAACACACTATGAATTATAAAAATTTTCCTGAACTTGATTTACTGGAAAAAATTATTGCTCAGTTAGGGGATTATGCCCGTGTGGAGATTCTTGGCACTGTTCCCTATAAGCACTATGAGTTTCCACTATATTGTATTTCTTTAGGTTCAACTCGACCTGATGTGCCAGTGTTGGCGTATTTTGGCGGTGTGCATGGCTTGGAAAAAATTGGCTCGGAAATACTTTTTGCCTATTTGCAGACCATTATTGAGCTGTTGAAATGGGATGACACCTTTAAGGCACAATTGGAAAACTCACGATTATTATTTTTCCCGTTAGTGAATCCAGTAGGGGTATTTTGTAGTACGCGTAGCAATGGCAATGGCGTGGATTTAATGCGCAATTCTCCTGTAAAAGCCTTTGGCGAGCGTAAATTTTACAGTGGACAGCGGCTCACCCCCCATTTACCTTGGTATCAAGGTAATGCTGAACACATGGAAATAGAAGCACTGGCGTTGTGTGAGGTGGTGCGCCGATGTACTTCACAAGCTCCGTTGACCATAACCGTTGATTTACATTCTGGCTTTGGAATTCAGGATAGACTGTGGTTTCCTTATGCGTATTGCAAACAGCCTTATCCAGATATTGCCCAAGCTTTTGCGTGGAAACAGTTATTCGAGGGTTGTTATCCGCATCATTTTTACAAAATTGAACCGATGAGTCAGGAATATGTGATTGAAGGCGATTTGTGGGATTATCTGTATCAGGATTTTTTGCAAAACAATGACGGGCAGCGTTTATTTTTACCATTAACCTTGGAAATGGGTTCATGGTTGTGGTTGCGCAAAAGCCCACGACATATTTTTATGCGCCACGGTTTATTTCATCCATTAGTACCACATCGACAACAACGCATTTTAAGACGGCATTTAATTTTGTTTGATTTTTTGTATCGCAGTTTATTAAATCCACACAGTTGGGCAAGTTTGGACGCACTGCAAAAACAGGATTATGAGCAACAAGCACTGGGATTATGGTATGGGCAATAATTGGTTATTAGTGCGTGGCTTGACCCGCGAAGCTGGGCATTGGGGAGATTTTATTCCCCAGTTGCAACAGGCATTTCCAAAAGCACAAATTAACACCTTGGATTTAGCGGGTAGCGGTGTTTATTATTCACAAACCAGCCCTGATTCTATTGCTGAAATCACAAGGCAATTACGCCAACACGCCCAAGAAAACGGCTGGTTACAGTCGAAAATCACGCTATTGACGTTGTCCTTGGGTGGTATGGTGGCGTGGGAATGGATGCAGCAATATCCCGATGATATTAATGGCGCGGCATTAATGAATAGCAGTTTGGCAACGGTCAATCCTTTTTATCAACGTTTGCGTTGGCAAAGTTATGGGAAACTGGCGCAAATTGTGTTGCAATCTGACATTTACCAACGTGAATTAGCGATTGTAAAACTGGTGAGTAATTGTGAAAATCAGCATGAAAAAATTGCAGCGGAATGGGAACAAATCCAACGTTTGCGTCCAGTGAGCGGGCAAAATGCGCTACGGCAAATTATCGCCGCCGCCAAATATAAACCTTCGCTTGCTAAACCCATTGCTCCTGTATTATTGCTCAATGGGCTAGGTGATCGCCTAGTTTCGCCCGACTGTTCAGAAGGTATAAGCAAACGTTGGTCATTGCCGTTAGTCAGCCATCCTTGGGCAGGACATGATCTTTGCAGTGATGATTCAAAATGGGTGATAGAACAATTGCATCAATGGCTGCAAAGCGTATGAATAGCATAAATAACACAGCAACAAATCACGACGCTACGTTTAAAATTGCGTAAAATGTGGAATAACCGTTCATATCAATTCTAGTTATACGAGGGTTGCATTCAATATGTCGCAGCAAATGGAAAAACTCGCAGTGATGTTTGCCGATATTTGTGGCAGTACTGCACTTTACGACAGTGTGGGCGATACTCAGGCGCGTCACTTAACCTCATGGTGTATAGCCACTATGACCCATGAAATTATCCCGTTCCACGGTGTACTGATTAAAACCATTGGTGATGAAATCATGTGTACCTTTCCGAGTGCGGAAGCGGCGTTTAACGCTGCTTGTGCCATGCAAAATGCAGTTCAGATTAAGCGACCTGAAAATGGCATCGCGATGCACATTCGAGTGGGTTTTCATTATGGTGATGTGCTTGAAGAAATGAGTGATGTGTTTGGTGATACGGTTAATGTGGCTGCGCGTGTTGCAGGGCTGGCTAGAACCGATCAAATTATGACCACGCAAGCGGTATATGATGCGTTACCCATGAGGCTACGAAATCAAACACATCAAATCATGAGTGCCGAGCTTAAAGGCAAGCAGGAAAAATATCCTATTTTTCTGGTAGTTTGGGATGAAGATGATAGGCAGAGTACCCGTTTTAATGCCACGCTACAAAAACCTCGGTTTGAGGAAAGTGTGCATGAGTTAACCTTAAACTACAACGGTCAACTATTTAAAATCAATGCAAATCGAAAAAGTATAATGTTAGGGCGTAGCGATAACTGCGATATTATCGTGAGCAACAGTTTTGTTTCTCGACAACATGTTCGAGTAGAACTGCGTTTTGATAAATTTTTGATTGTCGATCAAAGTACCAACGGTACTTATATTCGTTTTAATGATGGCAATGTAGCGCACATTACCCGTGAAGAAATAATTCTACAAGGTTCTGGCTGTTTCAGTTTAGGACAATCAAGCTTTGAAAATCCAGCCGAGTTTATTAATTTCTCTATTGCTTAATGCGGGTAAGCCACATTGAGCATTTGTCTCAATATCCAATTGCGCCGTTTTAGCACATAGTTTGAAGGCTTAGCGGCTTTTAAAAGCAGTGGATTGGGCAAGGTAGCGGCAAGCAACGCGGCTTGTGAACGGCTGAGTTGCTTGGCAGGTATGCCAAAATAATGTTGACTAGCCTCTTCTATACCAAATAAGTGATCGCCAAATTCAGCGATATTAAGATATACCTCAATAATGCGCTGTTTACTCCAAAATACTTCCAAGCATACCGTAAACCAAACCTCCAAACCTTTACGAATAAAATTTTTCGAGGGCGATAAAAATAAATTTTTAGCGACTTGTTGGGAAATGGTACTCGCGCCTCTGAGCTTTTCACCGTCCATATAATCCTCTATTGACGCACTTATCGCATTAAAATCAAAGCCAAAATGCTGCATAAAACGTTGATCTTCTGCGGCAATCACCGCTGTAAACGCATGAGGAGAAATATTTTTTGCACCCACCCAAGTGTAATTTATCCATTTAAAAGAAGGAAAATCTTCTACATGACGATGCAGCATAAACATTGACGTAATCGGCGGTATCCAACGCAGTAAAACACAGCTACCCACCGATGTGACTACATAGGTTAGTAGGAAATAAAACAACACAGTGCGCACTATCGCCCGCAGTGATAAAGCAGGCTTGGTTTTTTTGGATTTTTTTTCCAAGGGAGAAGATGCGAGTTGATTAATGGAAAGGTAACATAAGCCGACCATCACAACACAATGCGATAGTCGGCTAAGTGTTTTTTAAGTAATGATGCGATTAGCAATAATATCGTCAACTACGGAAGGATCAGCCAGCGTAGAGACATCATCCATATTATTTAGATCATTAGCGGCAACGTTACGCAAAATACGACGCATGATTTTTCCTGAACGGGTTTTAGGTAAACCAGCGGCAAACTGAATAATATCAACGGTGGCAATTACGCCAATTTCCCGTCTAACTAAAGCGATTAACTCTTTTTTCATTTCATCAGATGGCGTTATACCGACATTGAGCGTGACGTAGGCATAAATCCCCTGCCCTTTAATCGAATGCGGAAAACCCACCACTGCTGATTCGGCAACGTGTTCATGTAAATCCAACGCACTTTCAATTTCTGCCGTTCCCATACGATGCCCAGAGACATTCAGTACATCATCAACGCGCCCTGTAATCCAAAAATAGCCGTGTTTATCGCGGCGTGCGCCATCACCTGCAAAATAATAACCAGGGTATCTCTTAAAGTAAGTATCGATAAAGCGTTGATGATCGCCATGAATAGTCCGCGCTTGTGACGGCCACGGAAAACCAAACACTAACACGCCTTCGGCTTCACCTTCGAGAATTTGCCCGTCTTCGCTCATAATTTCAGGTTTAATACCAAAAAATGGGTGCGTTGCCGACCCTGGTTTTAAACCCGTCACACCAGGTAAAGGCGTGATTAAAATGCCACCTGTTTCCGTTTGCCACCAAGTATCGACAATCGGACAGCGCGTTTCCCCGACCACATGGTAATACCATTCCCACGCTTCGGAGTTAATCGGTTCACCGACACTGCCCAAAATCCGCAAACTGCTACGATCCGTGCGAGTGACAAATTCATCACCTTGTGCCATTAAGGCGCGAATCGCAGTCGGTGCGGTATAAAAAATATTCACTTGATGTTTATCAATCACCTGCCAGAAACGGTCAGCGGCGGGATATGTCGGCACGCCTTCAAATAGCAAGGTAGTCGCACCATTGCACAACGGGCCATAGACCACATAAGAATGCCCCGTAATCCAACCAATATCCGCCGTACACCAATAGACATCACCGTCATGATAATCGAACACATATTTATGAGTCATCGCGGTATAGAGCAAATAACCGCCTGTGCTGTGCAGTACACCTTTGGGTTTGCCCGTAGACCCTGAGGTGTACAAAATAAATAATGGGTCTTCGGCATCCATCGGTTCAGGTGGACAATCGGCGGATACCGTGTCCATCAATAAGTGATACCACATATCACGCCCTTCAACCCAATTGATATGATTGTCACTGTTTTGAATAACGATGACTCTTTCCAACATTGAGCAACCTAAAGCCGCTGCATCCACCGTGTTTTTAATCGGTACGATTTTGCCGCCACGAAAACCCTCATCCGCACACACCAGATATTTACAATCAGCATCGATAATACGGTCTTTTAACGATTCTGCCGAAAAGCCACCAAAAATAATCGAATGCACCGCACCAATGCGCGTGCAAGCCAGCATCACCGTTGCCGCTTCCGCTATCATCGGCAAATAAATACACACATGATCGCCTTTTTCTACACCCTGCGCTTTTAATACATTGGCAAATTTACACACCTGCTCATGTAATTCTCGATAAGTGATTTTTTTGTCATCCTCTGGATTATCGCCTTCCCAAATAATCGCCACCTGCTCACCGCGTGTTGATAAATGACGGTCTAAACAGTTGTAACTGACATTCAATTTACCGCCTTCAAACCAACGAATATAAGCACTGGGATAATCATAAGACAACACCCGATGCCAAGGCTCATCCCATTCTAAAAACAGTTCTGCTTGCTTCGCCCAAAATTCTTCGGGATGCTCAACCGAATACGCATATAACGATGAATAAGTGTCTTCGTTAATATGCGCATGGTCAGCAACTTCTGGCTTAACACGATAAATATGATGGTCTGACATGAATTAATCCTGAGTTCGAGTAAAGAATATATGCAAGGTTTGATGGGTTACATTGTAGTATTTTTTACAGGGGGTGGGATAAAAATTAAATTTTCGGCTTACTTATCATGATGGGCGTTGTTGTTTTAAAAATCCCACTATACGTTGCTCCAACCAATAGATAGGTTTAAACGGATTTTTACCAGCAACAAAACCCACATGACCACCGCCTTGGGTGATTTTTAACTGCACAGACGGCGATAATTCATCCGCATCGGGCAATACATCGGCAGTCATGAAAGGATCATCTAGCGATTGAATAAGCAAAGTGGGTACGGTTATCAATTTGAGAAATTGCCGTGCGCTAGAACGTTTGTAGTAGTCATGGGCATTGTGAAAGCCGTGTAGTGGCGCAACGACACGATCATCGTATTGCCAAAAGGAATGAATGCTAGATAAATCGCCCAGTTGTTGAATTTTAACGGCTTCGTCCATTGCCCTTAGTTTTATTAAATGCCGTTGTTTTGCTAAGACATAGTGCTTTAGTTCACGCAGTAAATTAGCGCGGTATAACTTAGAAAAACCACTATCTAATTTGGTCGCACAAACGTTTAACAGTAATGGCACAGAAACGGCAACGGCGGCAAATAAATCAAGCTGATTGCCTTGTTCGCCTAACCATTTCAACAACACATTACCGCCTAACGAAAAACCCAACACTGCCATAGCTGTATTAGGTTCGCGTTGCCGTAAAGTTTGATACAAAAAATGAATATCTTCGGTTTCACCTGAATGATAACAACGTGCTAGACGATTATATTCACCACTACAACCCCGAAAATTTAACGCCACACTGCGAAAACCTTGTTGCAATAAGGCGTGTTGCAACCCTTTGATATAGCCAGATTTTGAACTACCCGTTAAGCCGTGTAGCAAAATAATCAACGGTGCGTTGCCTGTGCCGCAATAATCGATGTCGATAAAATCATTATCGGGCGTGGTTAAGCGTTCACGCTGTAAGGGTGGTGATGGGATTTTGCGAAATAATGCAGGGTATAAGGTTTGCAGATGCGCGTGCTTTAACCACCACGCCGCTTTAAATTTTAACGTGCTGCCCATTGCTCTTGTACCTGACCATTTACCGCGCAAAAAACCGCGCTGGTCAGTCCATAAAATATACCGTGTTCGACAATCCCTGCTGTGTTGTTTAACAGTTCATTGAGCGTTTTACTGTCAAGCTGGCTGTCAAAGCTCATATCTAATACTAAGCTACCGTGCGACGTGACGACAAGACCATCACCACTGGCTGTTTGTCTTAGCCCACCTTTTGCACCGATTGCTTCTAGTTTATGCTTAACCAACTGCCACGCAAAGGGCATGACTTCAATGGGAATAGCAAAGCGTTCACCGATTCGACTAACAAATTTACTGCTATCGACCAACACCCAAAACTGTTCACTGGCTTGAACTAATAATTTTTCGCGTACTAAATCCGCGCCGCGTCCTTTTAATAACGTTAAGTCAGGGGCAACTTCATCCGCACCATCAACATATAAATCAAGCTGTTTAAGGTGTTCAATAGCGACCAAAGGCAAATCCAGTTGTTGAGCTTTAATGGTACTGACCACCGAACTTGCCACTACCGTAACTTGTAAGCTTTGTTCATGATAGCGTTTTGCCAAGGCTTCAATAAAATAGTTTGCCGTTGAACCCGTACCCAGTCCAACACACATACCGTCTTTAACTTGCTGTGCCGCATGAATAGCGACTAATTCTTTATCGTTCATAATCTTTATACTTTTTGCTAGGATTGAAAGTGAACGCCATTTTTTTTCATAAACAAATCCTGCCTATCACGCTAAATTATCAGTTCCGTGTACGCAGCAGTACACAACTTAGGCGGTTTAGGCTTCCAATTTAAAAAAACTTTTGGGTGCGCCGCAGATTGGGCAATCCCAGCTATCAGGAATATCTTCCCAACGTGTTCCAGCAGGAATACCACTATCAGGATCGCCTTTTTCTTCATCATAAACGTGTTCACATTCCATACAACGGTATTTTTTAAAATCTGACATTATTATTCCTCAATTAGTAATAGGTTAAATTGGCAATCATACATAAATATCATGCCTCAACCCATTTTATTATCGTGCTATTCGAGTGCGTACAAATTTTCTCGATTACAATTTTTTTGTCCCCAAATTTTGGCATAAGTAGCGGGTTATTGCTTTTTCAGTCGTAAAAACCGATCAAAAAATAAATGAATAAACAGTGCAGTGAGAATCAGAGCCGTGCCGATGATAATTTTTTGTGTGAGTAGTTCATGATTAACCGTGTGTCCTAATAGCAACGCCATGACAGGACACACCAGCGTAATTAACGCCACTTGCGTGGTTTCCAATTGCGTGAGCAAATAATAATAGAGGACAAAACCCAGCGTAGTTGCCACTACGCCTAAATAAAGAATGGAAGCTGAACTAATAAATGACACTTCGGTTGGCAACTGTTCGCCAAATAATCGCCAAGTCAGTACATACGCCAATAGTGCTAATAACAAACCACCTGCAACCTGCACCAACGCAGGCAATTTTGCATCAATGCGTTTAACCCATACCG